>NZ_JBKQTQ010000198.1:0-3644 GCF_052143115.1 Mycobacterium sp. | reverse complement strand
GGCGTGTGCGGCGTTGCCGAAACCGCCGTGCAGCACGAGAACCAGCGGCGCAGATGCGGGCAATCCCTTGGGCTTGTACAGCCGGTAGATGCGGTCATGGCCGCCGACGCTGAGTGTATGCACGCTGGTGCCCTCGACGAAGGCCGACGGCTTGCCCGACTCCCTGCCGACGCAACCGGCGATGACCAATACCACTGCGAGAACGGCGACGACCCGCGCAAGCATGGCGGAGGTGTCCCTCAGCTCAGCCGGTCACGAAGAAACGCGATGTCGTCCTTGCGGCCCTCGTCGGCCGTTTCGCAGATAACCGGCGCGCCCGCCGCCCGCACCACCGCCACCAGCAGGTCGGGATCGATCTGCCCGGTGCCGAAGTTGGCGTGCCGGTCGCGGCCCGAGCCCGCCGAGTCCTTGGAGTCGTTGCAGTGCACCAGGTCGATGCGGCCGGTGATGCCCTTGATGCGCGCGACGGCGTCGACCAGCGCCTCGCCCGCCGCCCAGGCGTGGCAGGTATCCAGGCAGAAGCCGATACCGCTGTCGCCGATGTGGTCCCAAAGCCGTCCGATGGTGTCGAAGTGACGGGCCATCGCGTGATCACCGCCGGCGGTGTTCTCCAGGTAGACCGGAACTTTCGTCTGCAATTGGTCGAGCGCCTTGCGCCAGCGCTGGAAGCCTTCGTCGAAGTCGCTGTCCTCGGCGACGTGGCCGCCGTGCACGATCACCGCGGCAGCGCCGATCTCGGCAGCCGCGTCACAGGTGTCCTGCAAGATTTTGCGCGACGGGATCCGCACCCGGTTGTTCGCCGACGCGACGTTGATCAGATAGGGCGCGTGCACGTAGATCGGTAGGGCCGCGGCTTTGAGCTGTGCGGCGTCCTCGCGCGGCTTGGGCGCCTTCCAGCTCTGCGGGTTGCCGAGGAATATCTGCACCACGTCGGCGTTCTCGGCGGCAGCGGCTGCGAGCGGATCCTGCGGGCTTACGTGTGAACCGATGAGCACGTCGGCCAGTCTAGTGAGCGGCGCGGACAGTCTCGGCGAGCAGACGAAAAAGCCCGCGACACGCCATGCGTGCGCGGGCTTTTACGTCTGCTCAGCAGGCCAAACGGTGCCGCTGCAGGTGGTAGTTAATGCGGTCGGTGAGTCCAACCGGATCGCGTCTGATGTCTTCGACGCTCATCGGAATGGTCGTGAAGCCGCATTCTTGCAGTCGGGCCGTCTTCAGCCTGTCACGCAGCATGCGCTCGCGACCCGCGTGCCACTCAATGCTGTCGTATTCGGCTACGACAAACGCTTCCGGCCACGCGAAGTCGACGCGCCAGACTCGGCCGTACCGGTCGACGACGCTGTATTGCAGCTCTGGCATCGGCAACCGCGCGTCGAGGAACACCAGTCGCGCCTCGCTCTCCATCGGCGACTCGGCACGACCGTCGGCGCAGTCGATCAGCTCACGGACCTTGACGATTCCGCGGCGCCCCTTCTGTTGGGTGATCGTGGCATGCAATTCCGCTGCAGTACAGGCTCCGACGTGCAGGGCAGCGTCAAGTGTCGCCAAAGCGCGCGATCGCCGGAGCGTCCGAGCGACTTCGATTACCGTCCACGCGGGCGCTGTCGCCAATCGACCCTCGACCCGTCGCAGCGGTGCGCCGATTCGTTGGTGCACCATGAGACTTCTTGACGGCCGCATCCGCACGCCGGGATCAAGTATGTGGACACGAGACGTGTTTTCGGTATCGAAGCCGTACAACGCCGCAGCCGTCCCCATGCAAGCCACGATCGGCTGCCCGGCGACCAGATCAAACGCTGCCAGCTTGCCGACAATGTCGGGCTCATCCAACGCATAAACCCCGTGGCACACCCGAATTAGCCTGCCCGCCTTGATGAATCCGGCGAGCCGCTTGCGTGTCGTCACGGTCAGCAGTTCGGCGGTCGTCGCCAACCCGCCTCTAGCCAACAGCACGCTCTCGATGTCCATGGGCCACAATGCTGCTGGAGCGCGAGCGAAGGTGGTAGCCAGCAACCGACGACAATGGGGATTGGGTGGATGAGGAGACCCAAAAGCCCCCGACACGCCGTGCGTGCGGGGGCTTTTGCGTCTGCTCGCGCTACAGAAGGTTACCGATAATCCGAGTAGCCGTAGTCGTCCAGCGGAACCGCAGCACCGGTGGCCTGGCCGAAGTCCGGGCTGTAGTACTGGTCCTCGTAGGACGGGATGGTGTACGCCGCCGCCCGGGCCTCCTCGGTGGGCTGAACCTGGATGTTGCGGTAGCGGTTGATACCGGTACCGGCCGGGATCAGCTTTCCGATGATCACGTTCTCTTTCAGACCCTGCAGCTTGTCGCTGCGGCAGTTGATCGCCGCATCGGTTAGCACTCGCGTGGTCTCCTGGAACGACGCCGCAGAAAGCCACGAGTCGGTGGCCAGCGACGCCTTGGTGATACCCATCAGCACTGGGCGGCCAGCGGCGGGCTCGCCGCTCTCGGCCACTACGCGACGGTTCTCGGCCTCGAAGTCCGCGCGGTCGATCAGCGAGCCGGGCAGGAACTCCGTCGAGCCCGAGTCGATGATGGTCACCCGGCGCAGCATCTGCCGGACGATCACCTCGATGTGCTTGTCGTGGATCGACACACCCTGAGCGCGGTAGACCTCTTGGGTCTCCCGGACCAAGTGGATCTGCACCTGGCGGGGGCCCTGCACGCGCAGCACCTCGTGCGGGTCGGCAGAGCCTTCCATCAGCTGCTGGCCCACCTCGACGTGGTCGCCATCGGTGAGCAGCCGCTCGGAACCGTCTTCGTGCTTGAACACCCGCAGGCGTTGCCGCTTGGAGAGCTTGTCGTAGACCACTTCCTCGCCACCGTCGTCAGGAACGATGGTGATCTTGTAGAAGCGCTCGCCCTCCTCCAGACGCACCCGTCCGGTGACGTCGGCGATCGGCGCCTTACCACGCGGCACCCGGGCCTCGAACAGCTCCTGCACACGGGGCAGACCACCGGTGATGTCCTCACCGACGCCACCCTGGTGGAAGGTGCGCATGGTCAGCTGCGTGCCGGGCTCACCGATGGACTGGGCGGCGACGATACCGACGGCTTCACCGATGTCGACCAGCTTGCCGGTGGCCATCGACCGCCCGTAGCAGGTCGCGCAGACACCGGTACCAGTGGTGCAGGTCAGCACCGAACGCACCTTCACCTGCGTGATACCGGCCGCCAGCAGCGCGTCGATCTCCGGGTCGCCCAGGTCGTGCCCGCGCGCAACGACGACGTTGCCGTCGCCGTCTACCGCGTCGGTGCCCAACGTGCGTGCGTACGCGGAGGTTTCGATGAACGGGTCGCGGATCAGCGTGCCGTCGGGCTGACGCTCAGCCAGCTCGACGACGATGCCGCGCTCGGTGCCGCAGTCGGCCTCGCGAACGATGACATCCTGCGACACGTCGACCAGACGACGGGTCAGGTATCCCGAGTCGGCGGTACGCAACGCGGTGTCCGCCAACCCCTTCCGGGCGCCGTGGGTGTTGATGAAGTACTCCAACACCGTCAGGCCCTCACGGAACGACGACTTGATCGGCCGCGGGATGAACTCACCCTTCGGGTTGGTCACCAGACCCTTCATGCCGGCCAGCGTCCGGGTCTGGGTGAAGTTACCGGTGGCACC
>NZ_JBKQTQ010000197.1:0-33477 GCF_052143115.1 Mycobacterium sp. | reverse complement strand
AACACACCGAAGCCGGTAATGGTGACGCTGTCGCCCTTGTGCACGGCCCGCACAATAGTGTCGACAACATTCTCGACGGCGGCTGTTGCCGACCGACGGTCTGAGCCCAATTTCTCAGTGAGCACATCAATGAGCTCTGCCTTGTTCATGCATATCCTCCGCTTGCTCGCGGTCCACTTTGGACCGACTAGAGGACACGGTAAACCCTGAGGTGCCTGATTTCCAAGAGCCACGCGCAATTTCAGTCGGTTCTGGCGAACTTTTTAGGAATCCGGTTGCAGCGCATAGTCAGTGGCTTGGAACGGTTCGAGCCGTCAAATACGGCACTGGGGCGCCCTAAATTCGGGCCCAATCGAGCCGTCAGGAAGTGGGCAATGTCTGCGGTTTCCAAGTCGGCCGCTCCGACTCGAAAAGCTCAATCTCGTCGCGTTTCCGCAGCGTAAGGGCTATGTCGTCGAGTCCCTCCAACAAACGCCAGGCGGTGTAGTCGTCAATCTTGAACGGCACCACCACCGTTCCTGCGGCCACATTCCGATCTTGAAGATTGACAGTGATTTCCAACCCGGGGCTGCCCTCGATGAGCTTCCAGAGCAGTTCCACATCGTCTTGGACAACTTCGGCAGCCAACAACCCCGCCTTCCCCGCATTGCCCCGAAAAATGTCGCCGAAGCGGGACGAGATCACTACCCGGAATCCATAGTCCATAAGCGCCCAGACCGCATGCTCCCGAGAGGATCCGGTGCCGAAATCGGGTCCGGCGACCAGTACCGAACCCCTGTCAAACGGACTGAGATTGAGCACAAAAGACGGATCGGTCCGCCAAGCCGCGAACAAACCATCCTCGAAACCCGTTCGGGTCACCCGCTTCAAATAGACCGCAGGAATGATCTGATCCGTGTCGACATTGGACCGCCGCAGCGGCACTCCGATACCCGTGTGAGTGTGAAAAGCGTCCATTACGGTTCTCCCTCAGTTAGTTCAAGTCGGCCGGGGCGGAGAGCTTCCCGCGCACCGCGGTGGCAGCGGCGACGGCAGGCGACACCAAGTGGGTACGGCCACCCTTGCCCTGGCGTCCCTCGAAATTGCGGTTTGACGTTGCCGCGCAGCGCTCCCCCGGCGCCAGCTGGTCCGGATTCATCCCGAGACACATCGAGCACCCAGCCTGCCGCCACTCGGCACCCGCAGCCGTGAAGATTTCGCCCAACCCTTCTTTTTCGGCCTGCGCCCGTACCCGCATCGATCCCGGCACAACCAGCATCCGCACCCCGTCGGCCACTTTGCGGCCTCGCAACACGTCGGCTACCACGCGCAAATCCTCGATGCGGCCGTTGGTACACGACCCGACAAACACGGCATCCACCGCGATGTCGCGCATCGGGATTCCGGGTCGAAGGTCCATGTACGCCAGCGCCTTCTCGGCGGTCTGGCGCTCGTTGTCATCGGTCATCAGCTCGGGATCAGGCACCGCGGCTCCCAATGGCACTCCCTGCCCCGGATTTGTCCCCCAAGTGACGAACGGCGTCAACGAAGCGGCATCCAAATACACCTCGGTGTCAAACTCGGCGCCTTCGTCGGTAGCCAGCCGATCCCAATAATCCAGCGCCGCATCCCACTGCGCGCCGGTCGGGGAATGCGGGCGTCCACGCAAGAATTCGTAGGTGGTCGCATCGGGTGTAACCATCCCCGCCCGGGCCCCGGCCTCGATACTCATGTTGCAGATCGTCATCCGGGCCTCCATCGAGAGCGATTCGATGGCGCTGCCCCGATATTCGATGACATGGCCTTGGCCACCGCCGGTGCCGATCTTGGCGATCACCGAAAGGATGATGTCCTTGGCCGTTACGCCGGCAGGCAGCGTCCCGTCGACGTTGACGGCCATGGTCTTGAACGGCCGCAGCGGAAGTGTCTGGGTGGCCAGCACGTGCTCGACCTCAGAAGTGCCGATTCCCATTGCCAATGCGCCGAATGCGCCGTGCGTCGAGGTGTGGCTGTCACCACACACGATCGTCATTCCCGGCTGAGTCAGACCCAGCTGCGGGCCGACGACATGCACGATGCCCTGATCGATATCGCCCATCGGGTACAGGCGGATCCCGAATTCGGCGCAATTGCGCCGCAGTGTCTCGACCTGGTTGCGCGAAACGGGGTCGGCGATCGGCTTGTCGATGTCGATGGTCGGCACATTGTGGTCTTCGGTGGCAAGCGTCAATTCGGGTCGGTGCACCGGGCGGCCGGCTAGGCGCAGACCGTCAAATGCCTGCGGACTGGTGACCTCGTGGACCAAGTGCAGATCGATATAGATCAGGTCGGGCTCGGCGCCTCCGCCGGAGGCCACCACGTGGTCGTCCCAAACCTTCTGCGCCAACGTGCGCGGCCGCGCGGCATCAGCGTCGGCTGAAGTCTTCTTCACGAGGTCATCCCGATTCCCTTGGTTGTGGCCCACCGATGCGGCGCCATAACTTGATCTCACTATGCGAGACGTTAGTATCTCTCTGTGAGACAGGATAGCGGCATCGGCGTTCTCGACAAAGCCGTGGGGGTGCTGCACACCATCGCGGAATCACCATGCGGGTTGGCCGAATTGTGCGATCGCACCGGTCTGCCCAGAGCCACTGCACACAGATTGGCCGCCGGCTTGGAGGTCCATCGCTTACTGGCCCGCGATGGCGATGGGCGTTGGCGGCTGGGCCCGGCGGTCAGCGAGCGGGCCGCTCAAGCCAGCGACCCACTACTTGCAGCAAGCGCATCGGTGCTGCCGCGGCTGCGCGACATCAGCGGCGAAAGCGTGCAGCTGTACCGCCGCGACGGCACCTGGCGGATCTGCATCGCCGCGGTGGAACCGCCTGCAGGCCTTCGCGACACCGTTCCGGTCGGTGCGCGGTTGCCGATGACGGCGGGTTCCGGTGCCAAGGTGCTGCTAGCATACAGCGACGACGCCACTCGGCAGGCGGTACTGCCCATCGCAAAATTCAGCGACCGCGCGCTGGCCGAAGTCCGGCGTCGTGGTTGGGCCCAAAGCGCAGCCGAGCGCGAGCCCGGAGTGGCGAGTGTGTCCGCGCCGGTACGCGATGCCCGCGGTACGGTGATCGCCGCCATCTCTGTGTCGGGTCCGATCGACCGCATGGGCCGCCGCCCGGGCGCGCGCTGGGCGGCCGATCTGCTGGCGGCCGCCGATGCCCTTACTCGCCGACTGTGAAGCACGCCTTGATCGCCCGCCCGGCGAGCCCGCGGTAGCGGCCTGACACACTGTCGCCATGGGAAGCAACCAGCGCGCGCAGATCGTCATGTCGCAGGACGAGATCACCGACTTCGTCAACAGCAGCCGCACCGGCACGCTGGCCACCATCGGCCAGGACGGGCAGCCGCACTTGACCGCGATGTGGTACGGCGTGGTCGACGGCGAGATCTGGTTGGAAACCAAAGCCAAGTCGCAGAAGGCCGTCAACCTGACGCGCGATCCGCGGGTGAGCTTTCTGCTCGAGGATGGCCAAACCTATGACACCTTGCGCGGGGTGTCCTTTGAAGGCGTCGCCGAGATCGTGGACGATCCCGACGCCATATTCCGGGTCGGAGTCAGTGTGTGGGAGCGCTACACCGGCCCTTACACCGACGAGATGAAGCCGGCGGTGGACATGATGATGAATAAGCGAGTCGCCGTGCGCATTGTCAGCCGTCGGACCCGCTCATGGGATCACCGCAAGCTTGGGATACCCCCCGTACCGGTGGGCGGGTCGACCGCGCCCGCTGCCGGCTAGTGCCGGCAGATAAGTAGCCCCGATGGGATTCGAACCCACGCTACCGCCGTGAGAGGGCGGCGTCCTAGGCCGCTAGACGACGGGGCCAGAACTGATCCGAGGTGCCAGCATAGCTCACCGGCATACGCCCACCTAATTACTTGTGGTGGAGAAACTTTGCTGGGGTACCAGGACTCGAACCTAGAATGGCTGAACCAGAATCAGCTGTGTTGCCAATTACACCATACCCCATTGGCTGCCTAAAACAGCTGGTCAAGGGCTTCCCGCAGACAATGTGACGGTCGTGCGGCCGCTGCTGCCAGCCGTTATGGGCCGACGTGCAGACTACCAAACAATCCGGTCGCTTCTCACCCGCGCCCGATTCGGACGTGGGCCAGAGCTGTCACCTTCGGCGTCGGTGTCCCTGAGCAGCGCAGAGCGAATCATCCCGACATGCGCGATGCCGTTGGCGACGGGTAGAACCGAACCAGTACGCCGACTGCTGCGGTCAGGATTTTCCTTTGCGGACAACGGGATTGGTCAATGTTCCAATTCCCTCGATGGTGACGCTGACGGTGTCGCCGTCTTCGATGGGCCCAACACCCGCCGGCGTGCCGGTGAGAACGAGATCGCCGGGCAGCAACGTCATCACCGCCGAAATCCACTCCACGATCGCTCCGACGTCGTGGATCATCAACGAGGTACGGCTGTGCTGTTTGACCTCGCCGTTGACTTCGGTGCGCAGTTCGAGGTCGGCCGGGTCGGTGTCGGTGACGATCCACGGCCCAACGGGGCAGAAGGTGTCGTGGCCCTTCGCCCGTGTCCATTGGCCATCAGCCTGCTGTTGGTCGCGAGCTGACACGTCGTTGGCGATGGTGTAGCCGAGGATGCTCTCGGCGGCGCGCTCGGCTGAGACGTCCTTGCAAGGCCGACTGATGACGGCCGCCAGCTCGCCCTCGAAATGCACGGGCGACGCCTCAGCCGGCAGTCGGATCGGCACATTCGGCCCGATGATCGCGGTATTGGGCTTGAGGAAGATCACCGGGTCGGCCGGCGCCGGTCCCGTTATGCCACCCATCTCGGCGATGTGATCGGCGTAGTTCTTGCCGATGCAGACCACCTTGCTGGCCAACATCGGGGCCAGCAGTCGCACGTCGGCCAGCGGCCAGGAGCGGCCGGTGAAAGTCGGGGCGCCGAAGGGGTGTTCGGCGATCTCGCGGGCAGTCATCCCGCCGGGCTGGTCCGGCTCGCCGTCGATGTTCACGAACGCGACACCGTCAGGACTGGCAATTCGGCCAAGGCGCATTTGTTTGAGCCTAGTGGGGCCGACGATGCGGGTCGGCAGGGACGGGTTGGTTATCGCTTTAGCCCCAGTACTCACATCGCTGTGCGAGCATGGATCGATGCCGACGGACCCGACCGGCACGGTCAGCCTCAGTACGGGCCGACGCTGGTCGATCGTCATCGTTTCGCTCCTGGTGACGGCGAGCGTGTTCGTCTTCATCAACGGCGTCGCTTTTCTCATCCCCGCGTTGGAGGACGATCTGGGCACGCCGCTGGCCGAGGCGGGCTTGCTGTCGTCGATGCCGAGCTTCGGCATGGTGGTGACGCTGATTCTGTGGGGCTATCTGCTGGACAGGGTGGGCGAACGCATCGTGCTGACGGTCGGTTCAGCGTTGACCGCGGTAGCCGCCTACTTCGCATCGACGGTCCACTCGATGGTGTCGTTCGCCGCGCTGCTGTTCGTCGGCGGCATGGCGGCCGCCAGCTGCAACTCGGCCGGCGGTCGTCTGGTCTCCGGGTGGTTCCCGCCCGAGCAACGCGGCCTGGCGATGGGTGTTCGCCAGACCGCGCAACCGCTGGGAATTGCGTTGGGCGCGCTGGTCATTCCCGAGCTCTCTGAGCACAGCCCGTCGGCGACGTGGGGGCTGATATTTCCGGCCGTGCTTTGTGCGGCGTCAGCGGTGGCCAGCTTCGTGGCCGTCGTCGACCCGCCTCGCAAGCAATGGGAGGCGGCCACTGAACAGGAGTTAGCCAACCCTTACCGAAAGACACACGTACTGCAGCGGATTCACGCGGTCGCTGCACTTCTGATGGTGCCGCAGACGGTGACTGTGACGTTCATGCTGGTCTGGCTGATCGCGAATTACCGGTGGTCGATCACGTCGGCAGGAGCAATGGTCACGCTGTCGCAGCTGCTCGGGGCCGTGGGCCGGGTTGTAGTCGGCCGGTGGTCGGACCGGGTCGGCTCCCGGTTGCGTCCGGTGCGCATCATGGCCGTGACAGGCGTCCTGGTCCTGGCCGGGTTGGCCTTGGCCGATCATCTGCGCTCTTCGCTCGCCGTACCACTGATGGTCGCGGCATCGGTGGTCTCGGTGCTCGACAACGGGCTGGAATCCACCGCCGTCACCGAATACGCCGGACCGTTTTGGAGCGGGCGTGCGCTGGGTCTGCAGAACACCTATCAGCGGTTGATGGCGGCAGGCGCGCCTCCGGTATTCGGTGAGCTGATCGCCGCCCACGGCTATCCGCCAGCCTTCGCGGTTTGCAGTGTTTTCCCGCTACTGGCGGTGCCGATCGTGCCGGCCAAGGTGTTACCGCCAGGGCTGGAAACTAGAGCGCGGACGCTATCCTTTCGCCGACTTCGACGGTGGATAGCTTTTCGGTCGGGCGACTGGCCAGATGGGACGCCACGGCCCGGTCCACTCGCGCGGCGGCAGCGTCTTCGCCAACGTGGGAAAGCAGCAACGCCACCGACATGATTGCGGCGGTCGGATCGGCGATTCCCTGACCGGCGATGTCGGGTGCGCTGCCGTGCACCGGCTCGAACATCGACGGGTTGGTCCGGGTGGCATCGATATTCCCGCTGGCGGCCAGGCCGATGCCGCCGCATACGGCGGCGGCCAAATCGGTGATGATGTCGCCGAATAGGTTGTCGGTCACGATCACGTCGAACCGCCCCGGATCGGTGACCAGGTGGATGGTCGCGGCGTCGACGTGCTGATAGGCCACCTCGACGTCCGGATACTTCTCGCCGATTTCCTGCACGGTCCGCGACCACAGTGATCCGGCGAACGTCAGCACGTTCGTCTTGTGCACCAGGGTCAGATGCTTGCGACGTTGCCTCGCGCGCTCGAAAGCGTCTTCCACGACGCGGCGGACACCGAACGCGGTGTTGATACTGACCTCGGTAGCCACCTCATGCGCTGTGCCCCTTCGGATCACGCCGCCGGTTCCGGTGTACGGGCCTTCGGTCCCCTCCCGGATCACCACGAAATCGATGTCGGGATTACCGGCGAGCGGGCTGCGCACGCCCGGATACAGCCGCGCCGGGCGCAGGTTGACGTGGTGGTCCAGCTCGAAGCGCAGCCGCAGCAGCAGACCTCGCTCGAGCACGCCGCTGGGCACCGATGGATCCCCGATAGCGCCAAGCAGGATCGCGTCATGGGCCCGCAGTTCGGGAAGCACCGCGTCGGGCAGCACTTCCCCCGTCGCGTGAAATCGCCGCGCCCCCAGGTCGTAATCGATCTTCTCCACGCCGGGCAGCACCGCGTCGAGAACCCTGACCGCCTCGGCCACCACCTCCGGCCCGATCCCGTCGCCGGCGATAACCGCCAGCTTCATGAGCGCCGCTCTCCCCCGCAAGCGGGTGGTACCCGCACCGCATCGCTCGAATTTGTTTTGTCGCCGGGGCGCTTCACGACAGGTCAACCACTTCGAGTTTGTTGGCGTTGACGGCCGCACCGATCGCCGACCGCACGTCAGCGGGAACGTCGCGGTCCAACCGCAGCAGGATCGTCGCGCCCGGACCCTCGGCGTCTTCGGACAGCTGGGCCGCGTGGATGTTGACCCCGGCGGTACCGAGCAGGGTGCCGATCTTGCCCAATGCCCCAGGCTGATCGACGTAGTTGATGACCAGGTTGATGCCCTGGGCCCGCAGGTCGAAGTTGCGGCCGTTGATCTGCACAACTTTTTCCACCAGCTGCGGTCCGGACAACGCGCCGGCAACGTTGACGACCGAACCATCGGAAGCCACGGCCCGGACGTCGACAACGCTGCGGTGGTTAGGGCTTTCGGTTGCCGTGCTGAGATCAGCGGCCACGCCACGTTCTTCAGCTATCGCCGGGGCGTTGACAAACGTCACCTGATCCTCGATGACCGCTGAGAACAGCCCGCGCAACGCCGAAAGCCGCAGCACCTCAACGTCTTCGGAGGCAAGCTCACCACGTACCTGCACCGACAGCGACACCGGCAGTTCCTCGGAGAGCGCACCAACCAGCACGCCGAGCTTGCGCACCAGGTCCAGCCAGGGTGACACCTCCTCGCTGACCACCCCGGCGCCCACGTTGACCGCGTCAGGGACGAACTCCCCGGCCAGCGCCAGCTTTACGCTTTCGGCCACATCGGTCCCGGCCCGGTCCTGCGCCTCGGTGGTCGAGGCACCCAGGTGCGGGGTGACCACCACTTGCGGCAGGTCGAAAAGCGGGCTGTCGGTGCAGGGTTCGCTGGTGAACACGTCGATGCCCGCCGCACGGACATGTCCGCTGGTTACCGCCTCAGCCAGCGCGGCCTCGTCGACCAGCCCGCCGCGGGCGGCGTTGACGATGATCACGCCCGGCTTGGTCTTGGCCATCGCCTCCTTGTCGATCAGGCCCGCGGTCTCGGGTGTCTTCGGTAGGTGCACCGAGATGAAGTCGGCCCGCACCAGGAGTTCGTCGAGGGTCAGCAGCTCGATGCCCAACTGCGCCGCCCGCGCCGGCGACACATAGGGGTCGTAGGCCACGATATGCGCGCCGAAGGCGGCCAACCGCTGGGCGACCAACTGCCCGATGCGGCCCAGCCCGACCACCCCGACGGTCTTGCCGAAGATCTCGGTGCCCGAGAACGACGACCGCTTCCAAGCGTGCTCGCGCAGCGACGCATCGGCTGCGGGGATCTGGCGCGCAGCTGACAGCAGCAGCGCCAACGCGTGCTCGGCGGCGCTGTGGATGTTCGACGTCGGGGCGTTGACGACCAGCACACCGCGTTCAGTGGCGGTGTCGACGTCGACGTTGTCCAGCCCGACGCCGGCGCGCGCCACGATTTTCAGCTTGGGTGCGGCAGTCAACACTTCGGCGTCGACGGTAGTAGCCGAGCGGACCAGCAGAGCGTCGGCCTCAGGCACCGCAGCCAGCAGCTTTTCCCGGTCCGGGCCGTCGACCCAGCGCACTTCTACCTGGTCACCCAGGGCCTCGACGGTTGATTCGGCAAGTTTGTCGGCGATTAAGACAACAGGCAGGCTCACCCGGCCAGCCTAATGGTGTTGTCTGAAGCGATGGACGGCGGTGCACAGTGCTCCAGCAGGTGTTCGGGATCGGCGACATGTCTACGATGACACCGTGACGAAGCTGGCGATCATCTACTACTCGGCAACCGGTCATGGAACGACCATGGCGAAGCGCGTCGCTGCGGCGGCCGAGTCGGCGGGCGCCGAGGTCCGGCTGCGTCACGCCGCCGAAACCCACGACCCGGAATCGTTCGCCCACAACCCTGCGTGGACAGCGAACTACGAAGCGACCAAGGACCTTCCGGTGGCCACCGGCGACGACATCGTGTGGGCCGACGCGGTGATCTTCGGCTCACCGACTCGATTCGGCTCACCCGCGGCGCAGTTGCGCACCTTCATCGACTCGCTGGGCGGGCTGTGGGCCGAAGGCAAGCTCGCCGACAAAGTGTACGCGGCGTTCACGTCGTCCAATACCGCGCACGGCGGCCAGGAAACCACCCTGCTTGCGCTTTACATCACGCTAATCCATTGGGGCGGCATCATCGTCCCGCCGGGCTACACCGATCCGTGCAAGTTCGTCGACGGCAATCCGTACGGCGTGAGCCTGGTGACCACGCATGACAACATCGCCGAGTTCGACGACGCGACCGACAATGCGCTTGACCACCTGGCTCGCCGAGTGGTGGCGGTCGCCGGCCGACTGGCGTCATAATTATTCGGTCTTCGACGGTGCCTCGTCCCTGCCGGATCCCTCGACGCCGACACCCGGGTTACGTTGGCCGAAACGATCACGAAAGTTCACGCTTCCGTCGTTTCCGTTCCCGCCGAATTCGTCAATGTCGTATTCATCGAATCCGAGCCGACCGCATTCTTCACCGGTGGACGGCCTAACACGGTGTCGTCGATCACCGCAACCCTTCGTGCCGGATTCGACAGCGCGGTGCGAGGCGAACTCCTGACTCGGCTATGCGACTCCTGGTCTTCCATCACCGGCCAGGACAAGCGTCGGATCATCGTGTCCCTCGACGAGGTCGATGCCTTGTCCAGGTTGGAAGATGGGATGATCCTGCCCGATTTCGGTGAGGAGGCCGTCTGGTCACACGCTCGGGAACTTGGAGAGCTGGGGCGACGCGACTGACGGCCAGACCAAGACGCGACATCGACGCTAGCGCGACGACACGCCGAAACGGTCAGCGCTAGCGTCGATCTCGGTGAAGCCTTAGGCGGTTTCGGTGATCGGGCGGTCGACCCAGCTCATGAGGTCACGCAGCTTCTTGCCGACGACCTCGATGGGGTGTTCGGCATTTTCCTTGCGCAACTGCTCGAGCTGCTTGTTGCCGCCCTCGACGTTGGCGACCAGCTTCTTGACGAAGCTGCCGTCCTGGATGTCGCGCAGGATGCTGCGCATCCGTTCCTTGGTGTCGGCGTCGATGACTCGCGGACCCGACAGGTATCCGCCGAATTCGGCGGTGTCGGACACCGAGTAGTTCATCCGGGCGATGCCGCCCTCGTACATCAGGTCGACGATGAGCTTGAGCTCGTGCAGCACCTCGAAGTACGCCATCTCCGGCGGGTAGCCCGCCTCGACCATCACGTCGAAACCGGTCTTCACCAATTCCTCTGTGCCACCGCATAATACGGCCTGCTCGCCGAACAGATCGGTTTCGGTCTCGTCTTTGAAGGTCGTCTTGATGACGCCGGCGCGGGTGCCGCCGATGCCTTTGGCGTAGGACAGCGCCAGCGCCTCGCCGTTACCGTTGGGGTCTTGGTCGACGGCGATCAGGCACGGCACGCCCTTGCCGTCGACAAACTGGCGACGAACCAAGTGGCCCGGTCCCTTTGGGGCGACCATCGCCACGGTGACGTCGGCGGGCGGCTTGATCAAGTCGAAGTGGATGTTGAGCCCGTGACCGAAGAACAGCGCATCGCCGGGCTTCAGGTTGGGCTCGATTTCGTTCTTGAAGATATCCGCCTGCGCGGTGTCGGGTGCCAGCAACATGATCACGTCGGCCCACTTGGCCACCTCGGCTGGCGTGTCGACGTCCAGGCCCTGTTCCTCGACCTTGGCCCGGGACTTCGACCCCTCCTTCAGCCCAACGCGCACCTGAACCCCGGAATCCCGCAGGCTCAGCGAGTGTGCGTGCCCCTGGCTGCCGTACCCGATGACGCCGACCTTGCGGCCCTGAATGATCGACAGGTCTGCATCGTCGTCGTAGAACATCTCCAAAGCCACCTGAATGTCTCCTTTTTTTCTAGGCTCTCGGATTCGAATGGTTACTTTGCCGAACCGATGCCGCGTGGACCGCGGGACAACGACACCACTCCCGATTGGACGATTTCGCGGATACCGAAGGGCTCGAGTACCCGCAGCAGCGCCTCGATCTTGCCGCGGTCACCGGTCGCTTCGATCGTCAGCGATTCGGGCGATACGTCAATGACCTTGGCGCGGAACAGGTTCACCGCCTCGATGACCTGGCTGCGGGTGCCGGCGTCGGCCCGCACCTTGATCAGCGCCAACTCCCGGGCCACCGACTTTTCGTCATCCTGCTCGATGATCTTGATGACGTTGATGAGCTTGTTGAGCTGCTTGGTGATCTGCTCGAGCGGTGTCTCCTCCGCGGAGACGACGATCGTCATCCGGGACATGTCTTTCTGCTCGGTCGCGCCGACGGCGAGCGATTCAATGTTGAACCCGCGCCGGGAAAATAACGCAGCCACACGCGCGAGCACACCGGGTTTGTCTTCGACCAGCACCGACAACGTGTGCGTCTTCGGCGATCCAGTCATCAGGCGTGTCCTTCGGACTCGTCGTCGAAGAGCGGGCGGATGCCGCGGGCAGCCTGAATCTCGTCGTTGCTGGTTCCGGCGGCAACCATCGGCCACACCTGCGCGTCCGCGCCGACGATGAAGTCGATCACCACCGGCCGGTCGTTGATCGCCCGGGCCTGGTTGATCACGTCGACGACGTCTTCTTCACGCTCACAACGCAATCCGACGCAGCCCAGCGCCTCGGCCAACTTGACGAAGTCCGGGATGCGATGCGAGTGGGTGGCCAGGTCGGTCTGCGAATAGCGCTCCTGATAAAACAGCGACTGCCATTGCCGCACCATGCCCAGGTTGCCGTTGTTGATCAGCGCCACCTTGATCGGCGCGCCCTCGATCGCGCAGGTCGCCAGTTCCTGGTTGGTCATCTGAAAGCAGCCGTCGCCGTCAATCGCCCACACCTCTGCATCCGGGCGAGCGATCTTGGCGCCCATGGCCGCCGGGATGGCGAAACCCATGGTCCCCAGCCCGCCGGAATTCAACCAGGTGCGCGGCTTTTCGTACTTGATGAACTGCGCCGCCCACATCTGGTGCTGGCCGACACCGGCGACGTACACCGCATCCGGGCCTGCGATCTCACCCAGCTTCTCGATGACGCACTCGGGGCTCAGGCTGCCGTCGCTTTGCGGCCCGTAGCTCAACGGGTAGGTGGCCCGCACACCGTCGAGGTAGTCCCACCAGGCCGCGATGTCGCTATGGCCCGCCACCCCGTCGTGGCGCAGCATCTCGATCAGATCGGTGATGACGGCCTTGACGTCACCGACGATCGGCACGTCGGCGTTTCGGTTCTTGCCGATCTCGGCGGGGTCGATGTCGGCGTGGATGACCTTGGCCTCGGGGGCGAACGAGTCGAGCTGTCCGGTCACCCGATCGTCGAAACGGGTGCCCAGCGCAATCAACAGGTCGCTGCGCTGCAGCCCCGCCACCGCCGCCACCGTGCCATGCATGCCCGGCATGCCCAGGTGCTGCCGGTGGCTGTCCGGGAACGCCCCTCGTGCCATCAGCGTGGTCACCACCGGAATGCCGGTCAGCTCGGCCAATTCGCGCAGCTCCTCGGTGGCCTCGCCCCGAATGACGCCGCCGCCGACGTAGAGCACAGGTTTGCGCGCGGCGGCGATCAATTTGGCGGCCTCGTGAACTTGGCGGTTATGCGGTTTGGTGTTCGGCTTGTAGCCGGGCAGGTCCATGTGCGGCGGCCAGCTGAACGTGCACTGGCCTTGCAGCACGTCTTTGGGGATGTCGACGAGCACCGCCCCGGGCCGTCCGGAGGACGCAATGTGGAAGGCCTCGGCTAGCACCCGGGGGATCTCGTCACCGTTGCGGACTAGGAAGTTGTGTTTGGTGATCGGCATGGTGATACCGGAGATGTCAGCCTCCTGGAAGGCGTCGGTCCCGATCAGCGAACGCCCGACCTGTCCGGTGACGGCGACCACCGGGATCGAGTCCATCTGCGCGTCGGCCAGCGGAGTCACCAGGTTGGTGGCACCGGGACCCGAGGTGGCCATGCAAACGCCGACTTTCCCGGTGGCGTGTGCGTAGCCGCTGGCCGCGTGGCCCGCGCCCTGCTCATGGCGAACCAGCACGTGGCGCAGCTTTTTCGAATCGAATAGCGGGTCATAGACGGGTAGTACGGCGCCGCCAGGGATTCCGAAGATGACGTCGACGTCGAGCTCCTCCAACGACCTGATCACCGACTGCGCGCCGGTCAGTTGTTGCGGCGCAACGTGTTTAGGCGGTGCCGGCCTCTTTGGCTTGGCCAGCGTGCCGTTGATGGGTTGCGACGGCTGTGGCTGTCGCGTAGTGGGAGCGCTCACTGGTTCCTCTTTAAGTCCTGATGGTTGATTTCGGAACGTTGACAAGAAAAAACCCCCGCCAGCTCAGCGGCTGCACGAGGGTTGCGCGTTGGTGCTCGAAAGCTATCCCGGCGTGGGCTAGTCAGCCACCAACGCGCCGACCAATTACTACGAGCATTTCACGGCTGTCCATAACGTTCGACGGTAGCCTCCGCACAGGTCAGACGTCAAATCCCGGTTGTTGGGCCCGCTGGGTTGGGTGCCATGATGCACAGGTGGTTACCGATTCATCGGACACGCCCCCTACGCCGCCGGTGGTGATCAACATCTCACCGATGGCTCACTTCGCGGTGGGTTTCTTCGCTCTCGGGCTGCTTATCCCGGTCTTCACCTGGCCGGCGACCGCGCCGCTACTGATCATCCCGGTGGTCTTGTCGGCGTTAATCATTCGGCTTCACACGCAGGCCGACCGAGACGGCGTGACCGTGCGCACGCTGCTCGGCAGTCAGAGTGTGCGTTGGGCGGACATCGACGGGCTGCGGTTCAATAAAAGCTCATGGGCGCGTGCCCAGCTCAAAGACGGCGGCACGTTGCGATTGCCCGCGGTTACCTTCGCCACCCTGCCGCTGCTGACCGAGGCCAGCGGCGGCCGAGTGCCCAATCCGTACAGCTGATCGGGGTGAGCGCAGCTCAGCTCACCGGGTTGGCGCCGTTGAGCAGCACCCAGAGCGCGACGCCGGCGCCGATGCCCACTACCAGTGCCGCAAACGACCCGATGAACGGCCGCCGGGCCCACCCGCGACCTGCGTCGAAGCCGTAACGCCCCGGCCCGACCAGGATAACGGCGACGGCCATGACGATCAGGGTGATCTCGTATTCGTGTCCGTTCGGCAGAAAGAACGGAAAGGACCTCGTGTGCTGCGCCGACATCCCGGCGAGCAGGCTGTTGGTCAGGTAGGCCAGCGCACCGGCAGCGGCCAGTGGCGTGAATAGCCCCAGCACCAGCAGTACGCCGGCGGCGATCTCGCCGCCGGCGGCGCAGTAGGTGAGGATGTCGGCGTGTTGATAGCCTGCGTCGGATAGCGAGTTTTTGAATCCGCTCAGTCCCTGCCCGCCCCACCAGCCGAACAGCTTCTGGAGGCCGTGCGCGACGAGCACCGCGCCCAGACCGACCCGCAGGATCAGCAGACCGAGATGCTGGGTGCCGCGACGGGCGGCGGCGCGCACCCGCTCGTCATCGGGGTGGTGCTCGTGTTCGTCGATCGCCTCGGTGCCGAATGCCGAGTGCCGGCCGTTGGATTGGGGCTGGTACGGCAACGGCTGCTGCCCGCCGATCAGCCCGTATCCCGAGCTGGACGAGCGGACACCGCTGGAGTCGTTGGAATCGTAGTGCGGGATCGTGGTCGTCTCGAAATCGCCTGCATATGTGGCTGACGGCAGGTCGTCCTCCGGGTCGACCAGGCTTGCTGAGGCCGGCCGCACGGGAGTAGGCACCGCGGAATCGTCCGGCCGCTGCCAACGTGAGTCACTCGATTGACTGGTCACGGTGTCAGGGTAAGGGCAATTCGACCTGAATTGGGGATTTGAGCGGCGCTTTCGCTGTGCCGATTAGCGTGTCGCCGCGCGCGGTTTCCAGTTTGCGGGCCAAATACTGCCGACGCGCGCCACCCCGTCGCGGGCACCTGAGCCGAGATATCCGTAATCTGGCTGCTATGCAGTCGTGGTGGTCGGGACGGCGCGGGCTGACCGCGCTCTGCTCAACGCTGCTGGTTTTGGCCGGTTGCGCGCAGTTCAACGATTCCGCATCGCAGCCGTTCACCACCGAGCCCGAACGCCATGCGCCGCCGAGTTCGACGCCCCCGCCGCCACCACCGTTGCCTGACAAGCCGTTTCCCAAGGAGTGCCCGGCACCAGGGGTAATGCAGGGCTGCCTGGAAAGCACCAGCGGCCTGCTCATGCAGCCTGACAGCAAGTCAGCACTGGTCGCCGAGCGGACGACCGGCGCCGTCAAAGAGGTGTCGGTCAGCGCCGAGCCGAAGGTGAAGACCGTCATCCCGGTCGACCCGTCCGGTGACGGCGGGCTGATGGACATCGTGCTCTCACCGACCTACTCACAGGACCGGCTGATGTACGCCTACGTCAGCACCCCCACCGACAACCGGATTATCCGCGTCGCCGACGGCGATGTCCCGAAGGACATCTTGACCGGGATCCCGAAAGGTGCGACCGGGAATACCGGCGCGCTGCTGTTCACCAGCCCCACCACGCTGGTCGTGCTCACCGGCGACGCCGGCAACCCGGCGATGGCCGCCGATCCCGCGTCGTTGGCCGGCAAAGTCATCCGCATCGAGCAGCCCACAACGCTGAACCAGGCACCGCCGACCACGGCGCTGAGCGGTGTCGGCGCCGGCGGCGGCTTGTGCACCGACCCCGTCGACGGCTCGCTCTATGTCCTCGACCGAGCTCCCACGGCCGACCGGTTGCAGCGCATCACCAAGGACTCGAAGGTCTCCACGGTGTGGACCTGGCCGGATCGGCCGGGTGTAGCCGGCTGCGCGGCGTTGGACGGCACCGTGCTGGTCAACCTGATCAATACCAAGCAGACGGTGGCCATCCACCTCGCGCAGGGAACCGGCGCGGTCACCGGCCCGCCCGACGTCGTGCGTCAGGACACCCACGGCCACGCCTGGGCGCTGCGGATGTCGCCGGACGGCAACGTTTGGGGGGCGACGGTCAACAAGACCGACGGCGACGCCGCGAAGCTCGACGACGTGGTGTTCCCGCTGTTCCCCCAGGGCGGCGGCTTCCCGCGGGCCAACGAGGACAAGACCTAGCCTCGCGATTGCGCGCCGGAACGCCCTGACGCGAAGCCTTGACACCTCCCGTTCATCCGAGCGGCTAGGTTGTGGCTGCGCAAACGACCAATTCACCAAAAGGTTCTGAACTGCAGAGTAAATTGCCGGTATTCGTCGGCCAGGAGGTCGCCGTGGCGAAAATTGGTGATCACGCGGTCGTTCTTGGGGCCAGCATGAGCGGTCTATTGGCTGCCAGAGTCCTTTCCGATTTTTATCGAACCGTCACGGTGGTCGAGCGTGATGTGATGCCGACTGACGCCGCTCAACGACGCGGCGTGCCGCAGGGTCAGCACGTGCACGCGCTCTGGCCGCGGGGCTCGCAGATCCTGAATGAGTTGTTTTCCGGCTTCTTCACCGAGCTTGTCACCGACGGTGGCAAGGTTTGGGACGACGGGGATTCGTCAAAATTCTATCTGTCGTTTGGCGGCCACCAATTCGTTCGATCCGGAACCTTCCCTCACTTTCAACCGCGCGACGCAACGCACCACCAAAGCCGGCCGTTTCTCGAGGATCACGTTCGGCGACGGGTACGTGCCATCCCTAACGTGACCATGAGGGACGGGCACGACGTGGTCAAGCTGACCTGCAGCAAAGACCGAAGCCGCGTTACCGGAGTGAGTATCGCTTCTCGGCAAAGTGACGAAAACCAGTCGATGAGTGCCGATCTCGTCGTGGATGCGACGGGCCGCGGCTCTCGAATGCCCGCGTTCTTGGAATCTCTCGGCTATGACCGCCCTGTCGAGGACGAAGTCGTGATGCGACTGGCCTACAGCAGTCAGTTGCTGCGGATCCCGCCGGGCATGCATAACGGACTAGCCGTGCTGATTGGGCCGGTTCCAGGGCGCCCGACAGGAATGGCGTTATTCACCTACGAGGACTACACGTGGTTGCTGACTACAATCGGGTTGGCCGGTCACGAGCCGCCGGCCGACTTAACGGGAATGCTGCGTTTCATCGAAGATTTCACGCCCCCTGAAGTCCTGTCTGCGCTGCAGTGCGCCCGACCGCTCGGGGACGTGGCCCGGTATCGGACGCCATCGAGCCGATGGCGCCGCTACGACAAGATACGGCGGTTTCCAGCCGGTCTGCTCGTCTTTGGTGACGCGATATGCAGCTTCAACCCGATCTACGGCCAGGGGATGACGGTTGCCGCACTCGAAGCTGTCGCGCTCGACCGTTGTTTGCGCCGCGGCCGAAGCAACCTAGCGCCGAAATTCTTCCACGCTGCCGCCAAACCCATCGGTGTGGCGTGGCAGCTGGCCGTGGGAGGTGACCTGGCCCTACCCGAGATTGAGGGGCTCAGGCCGTTATCGATGCGGCTGGCCAACAAATATGTCGATCGGGTGCAGACCGCCGCTGAGACGAATCTCGCAGTGGCGGAACAATTCCTGAAAGTTGCCGGCTTTTCCTCGCGTCCCGCCAGCCTTTTCGCACCCTCGGTCGTTTTCCGGGTCGCCGCCGTCAACTGGCAACGAAGACGCGCACCTGCTTCTGAACTCGCTCTAAAGGCGAGCCAGAGTCCGACTCAAGGCGGTGCGGCCTAGGCGTTACGGCCTGATCTCAGGCCTCGTGACCGGGTTCGAGGTCGGCGACGTCGGCGAAGCTGACCAGATCATCGGAGCGTTCAGGGGCGTCTCCGGTGACGGGTTCCAACAGGTAACCAACGTGGTCGCCGAGGTCGAACCGCTCGAGCGTCTTGCCGACGAACCATGCCACCGCGTCGTCGAGAATCGGCATGCCCTCCCGACCGGTGTGCCACAAGCAGTGATCGAATTTGTTGACCTGGTCGCCGGTTTGGCCGCCGAAAAGGCGGGCCAAGCCGATGTGGCGGCGCGGTAGCACGTGCACCGCCAGATAATCGGATCGCGCTGCCACTCCAAAGGTGTGGTTGTTCTTGGACAGCCCGACCAGAAACCGTGAGGGCCGCATGCTGGTTTGGGTGGCAAAGCCGACCAGGCAACCCGACGGGTGACCGTCGGCTTGGGTCGTCACCACAAACATCGTGTAGTCCAGCATCCCGACCAGCCGGTCGAAAAATTCGTCGCCCACACCGCCATCATGAACCAACGTCACCGATGATTCGGGCGCAAGCGCGATTACATTGCGTCAGAATCGCTTTCGCGATCCCCGAACAGAAACTGGTCGACGAGAGCGCTCACCAACGTTGGGTCTTCCAGGCCGGCGAGGTGAGCCACCCCCTCCAGGACACGAATCGACGCGTTGGGGATGGCGTCGGCCATCGCGATCGCTTCTCGGGGCGGGAACGTGGCGTCTTCAGCGCCTGCGACAACGAGCACCGGTGTCATGATGCCGCCCAACAACGCCCGCTGGTCGGGTCGGGCCGGAACCACGCTCTTCACCGCCCACGAGGCAGAAGCGATATTGACCGATTTCACCGCCGAACGAACATGTGCCACAACGTCGGGACGCTCCCGAAAGGTCGTCGGCCCCAAGAAAGCCTTGAGCACCGGTCGGATCAGCATCGGTCCGATCTCTCCTTGCCATCGCGCAAGCCGGAGCAACATTGCGAATTGAACCTTCTGGCGGATGCTGGCCAGGCCGGCGGTGCAGTTCATCAGGACCGCCCGGCCGATCCGGTCCGGATGGGTCGCGGCGAACGTCGCGCCGATCATGCCGCCCCACGAGTTGCCGACGAAGTGAGCTCGTTCAATGCCGAGCCCGTCGAGGATGTCGACAACACAGCGAGCGCAATCGCCGAACGTGAACATGTCTGTCAGGGGCTGACTTCCGCCTTGGCCCGGTGGGTCGACCAGGACCACCTGCGAGCGCCCGACGAGATCATCGGCCACCCCATGCCACATGTCTCCGGTCATCAACAAACTCGGCCAGAACACGATCGGGGTGCCCGTTCCACCGACCTGCACCCGCACCTTTCCGAGCACGGTGTCCACCGTCCGCTCGGAAAGATGATCGCCGATGCCGGTCATCCCGCACCACGATACCGTCAGCGGTCGGCGAGTTCGCGAGGTGTCACGAACACGTCGACGAGGGCGCCGTTGCGCCACACCGTCATTTCGATACGGCGCGCGATCGCGTCCTCGACCATCAGCTGCTGAATCGCGGTGGCGGTGACGACGTTCTTGCCGTCGACGCTGACCACGATGTCTCCCCGTCGCAGACCAGCTTCGGCGGCGGGACTGCCGGCGACCACGCTGGCGATCTGCAGGCCATGGGTGGTGCCGAGTTTCGTGGCAGCGGCCGGCGGCACCGGAATGTGTGCACCGGCAATGCCCAGCCATGCGCGGCGCACACGGCCGGTATGCATCAGCGCCGCGATGATCTTGTGAGTGGATGCGTTGATGGGCACAGCCAATCCGAGGCCCACGCCCGCCACCGCGGTGTTGACCCCGACCATCCGTCCGCGCCCGTCGGCCAGCACGCCGCCGCTGTTTCCCGGATTGAGCGCGGCGTCGGTCTGAATCACTTCGTCGACGACGCGGCCGGATTTGGTGGGTAACGAGCGTCCGACTCCGGAGACAATGCCGGCCGTGACGCTACCGGCCAGGCCCAGTGGATTGCCGATCGCCACGACGAGTTGTCCGACTTGCAGATCCTCGGCGCGGCCCATCGTCACCGGCTCGGGGACGGCACCTCGCGCCTTGAGCACGGCCAGGTCGGAAAGCTCGTCGCGACCGGCAATATCCGCGGCGACGGTGGTGCCATCGGCGAATGCCACCTCCGCGGACCGGGTTCCGGCGACGACGTGAGCGCTGGTCAACAAGTAGCCATCGGGAGTGATGACGCTTGCGCTGCCCCCGCCATTGCCGCGGCGGCTGCGCACCGCGACGCTGGCCACGCTGGGCAGCACCGATTGCGCGACCGCCGTGACCACGGCCGAGTAAGCATCCAGGGCGTCAGCATCCGGGCGATTTTCAGGCATAACCGCCTCAGCGTCGTCACCGGTCGCGTTATGCCCCTGTTCGCCGTCGGCTTAGACCCGCGCCAGCCGCTGATTGGTCACCGCGAGTTGCCGGACGGTCACGTCGGCCAGCACCCGGATTTGCTCGGGCCGCAGCCGCCCGCACAACCGGCCCCAGTGGATCGCGACCTCGTCACCGACGTCGACGTCGGGTACCGCGCTGTAGCCGTCGGCCCAGATGTCGAGGCCGCGCGCCGACGGTTCGGAGAGGGCCAGCACATCGCCGTCCAAGGCCAGCCGTTGACACGACACCTCGACGCCATCGCCGTCGCGGGAAAGCACTGTGCCCCAAGTGATCCGGCAGTTATCCAGCACACCCATCGGATGCTCGTCGACTCCGCGGCCCAGTAGCCGCGACCATGGGTACACCCCGAACACGTGGAAGCAGTGATTGGCGGCGGCCTCGGGCACCAGATCCGGGCCGAGATGCGACCAGTAACGCCCCGCCTGTGGGCCGATGATCGCGAGCAATGCGTCGACAAACTCGCCCGCGTCCAGATCGGCACCGACACCGCCGCCGAGCCAGTAGGACTCGACGAGCCGGTAGTCCAGCGGGTCGGCGATGCCGGTCATCGTGGAGAGCACCTGCAGATAGGGCCAGGCGCCGGAGAATTTCGCCGCGGCCGTCCGAACCTCCTCCACCGACCCGTCCCGCAGCGTCGCGCCCAACGGCGGACCGCAGTAGCCCAGCGCGTTCGGCGCGTAGGCGTAGCGGGCGAACATCTCAGTTCCCCGGATGTCCCGCTTGTCAGAGGTCGGCGCCGACACGGGTCAGGTCCGCCCGGACTCCACCAGCTTGAGGGCGTCTTTATGCATCCGGCCGAAGTTGTAGTAAGCCGCGCAGGCCCCTTCCGGGGACACCATGCAGGTTCCGATCGGAGTCTCTGGGGTGCATGCGGTGCCGAAAACCTTGCATTCCCAGGGTTTCAGCACGCCCTTGAGCACCTCACCGCATTGGCAAGCCTTCGGGTCGGCGACTCGCACACCGGGCATCGAATAGCGCAGTTCGGCGTCAAAGTCCGCGAAGTCATCGCTGAGCCGCAGCGCGCTTTGCGAGATGAACCCCAGGCCCCGCCATTCGAAGTGCGGACGCAGCGCGAATACCTTGCCCATCAGTGCCAGAGCCGCCGGGTTGCCCTGTTCGGGCACCACCCGCGAGTACTGGTTCTCCACCTCGCAACGGCCTTCGCGGATCTGGGTCAACAGCATCGCGACCGAGGCCAGAATGTCCAGCGGCTCGAAACCGGCAACCACCAAAGGTTTTCCGTACACCTCAGGCACGAATCGGTATGGCCGGTTGCCGACAACTGTGGAGACGTGGCCTGGTCCGATGAAGCCGTTCAAGCGCAGGTCTGGTGAGTCGAGGATGGCCTTGATCGGCGGCACGATCGTGACGTGGTTGCAGAACACACTGAAATTGGGCAGGCGCAGATCGCGGGCACGCACCAACGTGACCGCGGTGGACGGGACGGTGGTCTCGAATCCGATGGCGAAGAAGACCACCTGTTTATCCGGGTTGTCGGTGGCGATCTTGAGCGCGTCCAATGGCGAGTAAACGAACCGCACGTCGGCGCCGCGTGCTTTGGCGTCCAGCAGGCTGCCATTGGAGCCGGGCACCCGCATCATGTCGCCGAAACAGGTGAAGATCACGTCGGGTTGTCCGGCCAGCCACATCGCGTCGTCGATACGACCCATCGGAATCACGCAGACCGGACAACCGGGACCGTGAACGAGTTCGACGCTTTCCGGCAGCAGGTGTTCGATGCCGTGGCGGTAGATGGTGTGGGTGTGGCCGCCGCACACCTCCATGAACTTGAAATGATCGGCGCCATCGCCGCTACCGGCCAGGTGCTCGATCGCGACCAGCAGTTTGCGAGCCGCCGCCGGGTCACGGAACTCGTCAACGAATTTCATGTCGTTTCCTTCCCGTCAGATGATCGCCGAGGAATCGAAGGCTTCTATTTCGCTGGTGTAGGCGTCGCCGAGTTTCTTGACGGCCGCCAACGTGAGCAATGCTTCGGTCTCGTCGATCTTGGCCATCGCGAAGCCGACGTGAACCAGCACCCAGTCGTCGGGTTCGGGCATCTCGTTTTCCAGCAGCCGCACCGAGATGGTGCGCTGCACACCATTGACGTCGACCTTCGCCAAGTAGTTCTCGGCGTCGGTGATCTCGACGATCCGCCCCGGGATTCCCAGACACATGTCCGCTCAGTTCCTTTCTCGTGGCGACCCGCTGCACCCGGCTTCGCCGCGCTTGCGATCGCCACGTCCTTTCTCGTAGCGACCCGCTGCACCCGGCTTCGCCGCGCTTGCGATCGCCACATCCTTTCTCGTAGCGACCCGCTGCACCCGGCTTCGCCGCGCTTGCGATCGCCACATCCTTTCTCAGCAGATCCTCGGCAGCGGGTCGCCGACGAGCATGTCGACGATCCGGGAACCACCGAAACCAGTTCGCAGGACAACGGTTTCGGCGGGTTCGACGACGATCTGCCCGACTTCGGCGGCCTCGGCGCCCAACGGATGCGACCGCATCGCCGCCAGACCGGCCTCAGCCTCCTCCGGCGCGACGACGGCAATGAACTTGCCCTCGTTGGCGACGTAAAGCGGGTCGATACCGAGTAGTTCGCACGCGCCGCTCACCATCGGGTGCACCGGGAGGCGATCCTCTTCCAGCAACACTCCCAGACCACAAGCCTGGGCCAGTTCGTTGCAGACGGTGCCGACGCCGCCGCGGGTCGGGTCACGCAGCCAGCGTGTTGACGGCGCGGCCGACAACAGCAGCTCCACCAGCGGGCTCACCGCGGCGGTGTCGGAATGAATGTCAGCCTCGATGGCCAAGTCACCACGGGCCAGCATCACCGCCATCCCGTGATCGCCCATCGACCCCGACAACAGCAGCTTGTCGCCCGGACGCACCGATGCCGGCGACAACTGGCGGCCCACAGGGATCACGCCCACACCGGTGGTCGTAATGAACAGGCCGTCGGCCGCGCCATTGGGCACGACTTTGGTGTCACCGGTCACGATCTGTGCACCGCATTCCGCGGCCGCTGCCGCCATGTCGGCGACAATCTCCTTCAACTCGGCGATCGGAAAGCCCTCTTCGAGAACAAAGGCGGCCGAGATCCATTGCGGCACGGCACCGGCCACCGCCAGATCGTTAGCGGTGCCGTGCACCGCCAGTTCACCGAGTGAGCCGCCGGGAAAACGCCTGGGCTGCACCACGAATGAATCAGTGGACATCACCAGCCGCTCACCGCCGGGCAACTTGATCACCGCTCCGTCACCAAGGGACTCCAGCAGCGGATTGCGGAACGCCTCGATGAAGACGGCGTCCACCAAGGCGGCCGATGCTTTTCCGCCGGCGCCGTGCGCCAGCGTCACGTGATCGTCGAGCAATCGGGGGCGACGTCGGCGGAATGACTCGATCCGCTCGATCACGTCACCCTCGCCGAAACGCGGCCCCGAGGCCAAGTATTCGCCTGACGACTTACTCATAAGGCCTCCACTGGCTGGGTAGCCATCTGGTCGTGCACTGCCAGCCACAGCTGATAGCCAAGCAGCGCTTGGGATTCCTGAATCCTGTGCACACTTTGCGAGCGAACCACGAAGCACGCGTCGACATCCGGGCTTTTCGCGAACGCGCCGCCCTCGTATCCGGCGAAGCCGATGGTGTACATGCCGCGATGGCGCGCCTCCTTGAAAGCGGCCATCAGGTTGGGCGAGCTGCCGCTGGTCGACATCGCGATCGCGATGTCGCCGGCTTTTCCGCGGGCGATCAACTGCCGGGCGAACACCAGCTCGAACCCGACGTCGTTGCCGAGCGCGGTCATGATGGCCTGATCGGCGGTCAACGACCAGGCCGGCAAGGGGCTACCGACCGGCGGCTGGGCGAACAGCCGCGCCAAAGTGGTGCAGTCGGTGCAACTTCCGCCGTTGCCGAAAGTGAACAGCCGTCCCCCGTCACTGAACCGACGCGCCATCTCGGTGGCGGCGCGCCCGATCAGTTCGGTGTTGGCCTCCAGCGTCGAGCGGCGCAGCGCCAGACTTTCGGCGGCCTTGGCCTGCGCCGAGGCAGCCAGGTCGGCGAGTAGCGATTTGGGATCGTCTTCCTGCGCGTCGATGAACGGATAGAGGAAGTTCGTGGGCTCTTCTTGTGGAGCGGAAGTCATGAGCGCCGCTCTCCCCCGCAAGCGGGAGGTGCCCCCACCTCATCGCTGCTTCGTATATCGTCGCTGGCGCGGGTCATCGCACCTCCTCCTGCTCGACGCGGCTAATCGCCGTCCCGGCGTGCACCAGTAGCAGTTCGCCAGCGGCGACCGGGTCGACCAGTGTGGTCGCCACCGTTTCGACGCCGTTGGCGGTGCGCACCGTGGCCATTCCGTCGGCCGTCGCGGTAAGCACCTCTCCCAGGCGACCTTCGTCGCTGCAGGTGATACAGACGTCGTCCGTGCACACATCCGGCTCTTTCAGCAGACCCGGGTGCTCGAAGCAGACGTGGGTCAGCTCCCACAGCAGGTGGTAAAACAACACGAACCCACCGGTCGCAGGGACTCTGGGGTCGGGGTCGTCCAACCACAACACGTGGTCTGCCATCCCGGCTTTGGGCCGCTCGCCACTGCCGATCCAGACGGTCGTGACGCCCCACGCCCGGCTCCGGTGCATCGCCGATCGCACTTCGGGGTCGTCGACGCCGGAGACGGCCACCACGATGTCGCCGGGCCGCACCGACACCCGCACCACGTCGACCACATCGGGTCCGGTGATCGCAACGGCCGGCAACGCCCGCTTGCCCACGATCACCGGATGGATGAATTCGACCGCGATATGCAGCGCATGCGGCTCCCATCCCGGGGCGATGGACCACATCGTGGCGCCCGCCGCGAACCGTTTGGCCAACGTGAACGAGGTGGCTGCCAGATCGGCGGCCAAGTCGGCGTCCAGCCCACGGTCGATCGCGGTGGTCGTCACATCGTTACCCACCGATTCATTCCTCCCCTCGTTCTTCGTCTAGCGCGGTCAGTACCGAGACCGCGGCCTGACCAAGCGCCAATCCCCCGTCGTTGGGTGGAACAGCGTGGTGTGTCAACACTTCGAACCCCGCCTGCTGCAGCCGTTGTCGGCATTCGCGCAGCAGCAGCACGTTCTGGAACACCCCGCCGGTGAGGCCCACCATCCGCACCTCGCCGGCAACCAGGCTGACCACCTCCGAGACCGCTTCCGCGACGGCATGGTGGAAGCCCGCGGCCAGCACCGCCGGTTGGACGCCGTCGCGCAGCGCCGACACCATTGCCCGGACCATGCCGGTCGGGTCGATCACCCCGTCGGTGCGCACGTCCATCCGTAGACCAGCCCGGGCGTTATCGACCGAATCGGCCAGCACCTCAAGTTCGATCGCAGCCTGGCCCTCATACTCGATGCGGTGCCGCACGCCGAGCAGGGAGGCGACGGCGTCGAAGAGCCGGCCCATGCTCGAACACGCCACGCAGCCCGTATTGTTCTCCAATTGCGAACGGATGAGCCGTAATTCAGCAGGAGTGGCCGCGGTGACCGGGGCCAAATCCAGAGTCCAGTCGATGCCGGCCATCCACAACTGCGACAGGGCCATCCGCCACGGGTTGCGCACTGCGGCGTCGCCGCCGGGCAGCGGCACCGGTAACAGGTGGCCGACCCGGACGAAGCGGTGGCTATCCGGCCCAACAGCGAGAATCTCGCCGCCCCAGATCGTTTCGTCGCAGCCATAACCGGTGCCGTCGAAGGACACTCCGATGATCGGTTCGCCCAGCCGACCGTGTTCGGCCAGCAGCGAGGCCACGTGGGCGTGGTGGTGCTGGACGAGATCCAACGGGCGGTCATCGGCATGCCGCTCGGCCCAATCACGGGTCTGATATCCAGGGTGCAGGTCCGCGGCCAATCGCACTGGCCGGTGACGGATTTCACTGAGTTGGCCGACCGCTCGCTCAAACGCCCGCAGCGTCTCCAGCGTTTCCATGTCGCCGATGTGTCCGGACATGTAGGCGCGCGAGCCGTCGGTGAGGCAGAACGTGTTCTTGAGTTCGCCGCCGACGGCCAGTACCGCCGGGCCGTCGCGACCCAGGTCGAAGGGCAGCGGGGCGTAGCCGCGGGAACGGCGGATCGGTAATTCCCGGCCGTCGATGACGCGGACCACCGAGTCGTCACACGGCACATGGATCGGCCGGTTGTGGTCGAGCACCGCGTCGCACAGTGCCGAAAGACGAGACCCGGCATCGTCTTCGGTGAAGCAGATGGGCTCGTCGGAGCGGTTGGCACTGGTCAGCACCAGCGCGTCGGGCACCGCGGGGTCGGCACCGGGAACGGGCGCCAGCAGCAGGTGATGGATCGGCGAATACGGCAGCATCAAACCCAGCAGCGGGCTGCCCGGTGCGACGGCGTCGGCGACGGGCGCGTCGGCGCGTCGGCGCAGCAACACGATCGGCCGGGCGGGACTGGTGAGCACGGCGGCCTCGGCGTCGTCGATGTGCGCGTAGCGGCGGGCAATGCCGAGATCGCGCACCAGCATCGCGAACGGCTTGGCGCCGCGCGCCTTACGGCTCCGCAGCGCGCCCACCGCCGCCTTGTCGTCAACGACACAGGCCAGGTGGTAACCGCCGATACCCTTGATCGCGACGACAGCCCCGGCGGCCAGCGCCCGTTGCGTGGCGGCCAGCGCGGCGTCGGCTGTATCGACCCGATCGGATCCCGAAGAGAACCACAGCGACGGCCCGCAGTCCGGGCAGGCGATCGGCTGGGCGTGGAAACGGCGGTTGGCCGGGTCGTGGTACTCGCCAGCACACCGGTCACACATCGCGAAAGTCGACATGGTGGTGATCGGACGGTCGTAGGGCAACGCGCGAATGATCGTGAACCGCGGGCCGCAGTTGGTGCACGTGACGAACGGGTGCCGGTAGCGGCGGTCCCGCGGGTTGAACAGCTCGGTGATGCAGTCGTCGCAGACCGCGATGTCGGGCGGAATCGGCGTGGTCGCCCCGGGCTCCGCCTGGCTGTCGACGATGCGAAAGCCGTTGCCGCCGCATGTGTTCGCTTCGACGTCGGCGATGGATACCGTGTTGATCCGGGCCAGCGGCGGCGCCTCCGCGCACAGCCGACGCCCGAATTCGTCAATGCGGGCGATCGGCCCCTGAACTTCGATGAACACCGCGCCGGAATCGTTGCCGACGAATCCCGCCAACCCGAGTTCGGTGGCGATCCGGTGGACGAAAGGGCGAAAACCTACTCCCTGGACGACGCCGACGACGGTGAACCGCTGCCTCGCGTCGTCGGATCGCAGCATCAGTGCGTCGGTCATGTGGGCCGCCAAAGGCGCGCAGACATCGAGGTACTGGGCGGCACGACGTTATCGCCGCTTCGATGGGTACCCCAATCAGCACACGTCGCGATCACACCGTTCTGTTGTCACGGCTTCCCCGACAAAACCCATCGTAGGCGCGTACGACATGCCCCGGTCGGGATTCGACTAGCCCAACCCACAAGCGCGCGGGTCAGCTCGTACGCCCTTTGACGACCGTTATCGGAACTGCTTGATGGGCGCTGCTAACGCGCACACCGCTGTTCCACGGGGCCAGATGGTCTTAGCCAATATCTTCCCGGGATTCAGGGTTTTATTAGCTTTTCCTCAGGCTTATTGCACGCATGTACAGCGTGACCTACGTCACAACGGCCAGCGTCGAAGGAGATGGCCATGGAACTCGCCGCCCGCCCCTGGATCACCGCCGGTGTCGCGCCCGTCGGAGCCGGCGTCGTCATCGTCACCCCGGTGAAAGCGGCCGTACTCGATATCGAAGTGGCCGCCGTGCAGCTCACCTCTAGCCCCGAAGGTATCGACCCGATCACGGCGATTGAGGACGTGTTCAAACTCGCGCAAACGAACAGCGTGGCGCTCGATGAGCACTTTTCGCCGGTTCCCTTGCCGACGTTGCAGCAGGTCATCGCCGATCTCCTCGACGGAAAACAAATCGACCTGCAGGCCGCGGGCGACGCGGCGGTCACTCCCTTCCTGCCCGGCTCCGGCCTGCCCCCCGGTGAGATGCCCCTGCCTACCTCTATTCGTCGCTGGATCCAATCCACACGCTGGCTTACACGGTGATTCACGGCACGCTGACGAGTCCGGATCTGCAGTCGCTGCTCGCGTTCACGGCTTCACCGCTTAGCAGCGTGCTCCTCGGTGACCTGGACCCGATCCTCGACCCAGGGCTGGCGTTGGAAAACAGCATCCAGGACGCCCTCGCCGCGCCAGACCCGCAGTCGGCGTTATTCGACCTGCTCAACATTCCTGCCAACATCGCCGACGCAACCCTCAACGGAGAATTCCTCGACGGAACTACGCCGGAGCTCAACATCTCCCGCTGCTGTCGCTGTTGCCGGCGGGCACTTTGCCGCCCAGCGTCGACATCACGTCGCTCGACCTTGTCCTGGGCGGCCTGCTCAGCCCCGGCAGCTCGCTGCTCAATGGCATTAGCGCTACCATCAGCGGTCTTCCTGTCAGCCTCACCGGACACGCGGTCGGGCCCATTGGTTCCTCGATAGAGCTGGACCAGGCCATCGCGACGGCACTCGGCTTCAGCTTCCCAAGTCCAGCCATGGACACCGTTGGCCCACTTGGTGATCTGTTGAGCACCCTCACTACCGCGCTCGACGGCGACCTGTCGACAGCCCTCACCGGTCTTTCCACCGACCTCAGCGCACTGCTGACGGATAGTCTGGGGAACCTGACGAGCCTGTTCTGAGTCCAGCGGCTAACTGCAGGCTTTGAGCACGAGCTCGCGAACCAGCGCCGCGTCGGCCTGGCCCTTGGTGGCCTTCATCACCGCGCCGACGATAGCGCCCGCCGCCTGCACTTTGCCGCCCCGGATCTTCTCCGCCACATCGGGATTGGCGGCCAGCGCCTCGTCGACCGCGGCCTGGATCAGCGAATCATCGCGCACCACGGCCAGTCCGCGCGCGGTCATCACCTGCTCGGGCTCGCCTTCCCCGGCGAGCACGCCCTCGACAACTTGGCGGGCCAGCTTGTTGGACAGCTTGCCCTCATCGACCAACGCCACCACAGCGGCGACTTGCTTCGGCGTGATCGGCAGTTCGTCGAGTTCGACGCCGGCCTCGTTGGCTTTTTGGACCAGGAAGTTGCCCCACCAGGCGCGGGCTTCCTTACTGGACGCGCCGTGCTCGATAGTGGCAGTGACCAACTCGACTGCGCCGGCGTTGACGAGATCGCGCATCACCTCGTCGGAAACACCCCACTCTTGCTGAATTTCCTTGCGCCGCAGCCACGGTAGCTGCGGGATGGTCGGGCGCAATCGGTCGACCAACGCGCGGCTCGGCGCGACCGGCTCCAGGTCCGGCTCCGGGAAATAGCGGTAGTCCTCGGCGGTTTCCTTGGTGCGGCCCGGACTGGTGTACCCGGACTCGTGGAAGTGGCGGGTTTCCTGCGTGACCCGGCCTCCTGACGTCAGAACGGTGCCCTGCCGCTGCATTTCGTAGCGGACGGCGACCTCGACGCTCTTCAGCGAGTTGACGTTCTTGGTCTCGCTGCGAATGCCGAACTGCTCCGCCCCGATTGGCATGAGCGACACGTTGGCGTCACAACGCATCGAGCCCTGGTCCATTCGGACATCGGAGACACCCAACGCGCGCAACAGATCTCGCAGCGCGGTCACGTAGGCCCGGGCGATCTGCGGAGCCCGTTCGCCAGCGCCCACGATCGGTTTGGTGACGATCTCGATCAGCGGTACACCCGCACGGTTGTAGTCGATCAGCGACATCGTCGCGCCATGAATGCGGCCGGTCTCGCTGCCCAGGTGGGTGAGCTTGCCGGTGTCCTCCTCCATGTGCGCGCGTTCGATCTCGACTCGCCAGCTGGTGCCGTCCTCCAGGGGCACCTCCAGATAGCCGTTGACGGCGATCGGCTCGTCATACTGCGAAATCTGGTAGTTCTTCGGCATGTCCGGGTAGAAGTAGTTCTTCCGGGCGAACCGGCACCAGGACACGATCTCGCAGTTCAACGCCAGCCCGATCCGGATCGCCGATTCGACCGCGGCCTCGTTGAGCACCGGTAGCGAACCCGGCAGGCCCAGACACACCGGACACACCTGGGTATTGGGTTCGGCGCCGAACGCGGTGGCGCAGCCACAGAACATCTTGGTGGCGGTGGACAGCTCGACGTGCACTTCCAGGCCGAGCACCGGCTGGTAGCGCGCGATGACGTCGTCGTAGTCGAGCAACTCCGCGCCGGGTGCCTTGGCAGCAGCGGTCATGCGTTCGATCCTAATTGGCCGCCGGAGCCGTCGGCGCGGGGAAGGCCTAGCCGAAGAAGGCGGCGGCGTCGTCGTAGCGGCTCTGCGGTACCAGTTTGAGCTGGCGCACCGCTTCTGCCAGCGGCACCCGGCCGATGTCCTGACCCCGCAGCGAGACCATCTGTCCGTATTCAGCGGCGTGCGCGGCGTCGGCGGCATTCACCCCGAAACGGGTGGCCAGTACCCGGTCATAGGCGGTCGGCGTACCGCCGCGCTGGACGTGGCCAAGCACGGTCACCCGGACTTCTTTGTTGATGCGCTTCTCCACCTCGGCAGCCAACTGGTCGGCCACGCCGGTGAACCGCTCATGGCCGAACTCGTCGATGCCGCCCTGGCGCAGCGTCATCGAGCCTTCAGCCGGTTTGGCGCCTTCGGCGACCACGCAAATGAAGTGTGAGTCGCCGCGCTGGAAACGCCGCTTGACCAATCGGCAGACCTCGTCGATGTCGAAGGGCTGCTCGGGGATCAGCGTCATGTGCGCGCCGGATGCCAGCCCGGCGTTGAGCGCGATCCAGCCGGCGTGTCTGCCCATCACCTCCACCAGCATCACCCGCTGGTGCGATTCGGCGGTGCTGTGCAATCGGTCGATGGCATCGGTGGCCACCATCAGCGCGGTGTCGTGACCGAAAGTCACGTCGGTGCAATCGATGTCGTTGTCAATGGTCTTCGGCACACCGACGACGGGCACGTTCTCTTCAGACAGCCAGTGCGCGGCGGTCAGCGTGCCTTCGCCGCCGATCGGGATGAGCACGTCGATGCCGTTGTCGTCCAAGGTCTGCATGATCTGTTCCAGCCCGGCCCGCAGCTTGTCGGGGTGCACGCGGGCAGTGCCCAGCATCGTTCCACCCTTGGCCAGCAGCCGGTCATTACGGTCGTCGTTGGCCAGCTGCACACGCCGGTTCTCCAACAGCCCGCGCCAGCCGTCCTGGAATCCGACCACCGACGACCCGTACCGCGAGTCGCAGGTGCGCACCACCGCCCGGATGACGGCGTTGAGCCCGGGACAGTCCCCACCACCGGTAAGAATTCCGATCCGCATGACCTCATCTTGCCCTGTGATTGTCGTCGGAGCAGCCGGATCTCATCTTGCCGGGTTCGGAGTGCCGAGATCGACGTTAGCGACACACCCACTCGAAGTTTCCGCGCTGCCGTCGATCTCGGCGACGCACACCGTGTCAAATGGCCGACGGCAGGGGTCCCCGGGCAGCCTCGTAGGCCGCCGCCACCCGATAGAGCCGGTCGTCGGCCAGCGCCGGCGCCATGATCTGCAACCCGACCGGCAGCTTGTCGTCCGGCGACAAACCTGACGGCACCGACATCCCGCAGTGACCGGCCAGGTTCAGCGGCAGCGTGCACAGGTCGAACAGATACATCGCCAACGGGTCGTCGACCTTCTCGCCCAACCGGAACGCCGTCGTCGGCGTGGTCGGCGACACCAGTACGTCAACGGATTGATAGGCCGCGTCGAGATCGCGGGCAATCAACGTGCGCACCTTCTGCGCCTGGTTGTAATAGGCGTCGTAATACCCGGCTGACAGCGCGTAAGTGCCGATCATGATGCGCCGCTTGACCTCCGGCCCGAACCCGGCGGCGCGGGTCAGCGCCATCACCTCCTCGGCGCTGTGCGTGCCGTCGTCGCCGACCCGCAGTCCGTAGCGCATCGCGTCGAAGCGGGCGAGGTTGCTCGACACCTCCGACGGCAAGATCAGGTAGTAGGCGGGCAGCGCGTGATCGAAATGGGGACAGTCAACTTCGGACACGTCGGCACCGATCGCCGTCAACTGCTCGACGGCGCTGTTGAAGGATGCCAACACGCCGGGCTGATACCCGTCGCCGCGCAGCTGCCGGACCACGCCGACGCGCACTCCACTCAGGTCGCCCGCCGCCCCCGCCTTCGCAGCGCCGACGACGTCGGGTATTTCGGCGTCGATGGAGGTGGAGTCGCGTGGATCGTGTCCGGCGATCACCTGGTGCAGCAGCGCGGTGTCGAGGACGTTGCGCGCACACGGACCGCCCTGGTCGAGCGACGACGCGCAGGCCACCAGGCCGTAGCGCGACACCGTGCCGTAGGTCGGTTTGACCCCGACCGTCGCGGTCAGCGCGGCCGGCTGGCGGATGGAGCCGCCGGTGTCGGTCCCGATGGCCAGCGGCGCCTGGAACGCGGCCAGCGCGGCGGCACTGCCGCCCCCGGAGCCGCCCGGCACCCGGTCGGTGTTCCACGGGTTGCGGGTCGGGCCGTAAGCGGAGTTCTCCGTCGACGAGCCCATCGCGAACTCGTCAAGATTGGTCTTGCCGATGGGCACGGCGCCGGCGCGCCGCAGCCGGATGACGGCGGTCGCGTCGTACGGAGGCAACCAGCCTTCGAGGATCCTGGAAGAGCAGGTTGTCGGTGTTCCTTCGGTGCAGAGGTTGTCCTTCAACGCGATCGGGATGCCCGCGAGCGGGCCCGGGTCAACGCCAGACTCCACCAGCCGGTCGACTGCTTCGGCGTCGGCCATGGCCCTCTCGGACATCACCGTGTTGAAGCAGTGCAGGTCACCTTCGAGTTCTGCGACGCGTGCGAGTGCCCTTTCCACAACGGACCGAGCGCTCAGCTCGCCTGAGCGGACGGCGGCTGCGATCTCCGCCACGGATCCCAGACTCGGAGCCGGTTCGGCCGTCATCTAGCTTCCCCGATGATCGGGGGCACCCTGAAGAGGCAGTCCTCGGTGGCGGGAGCCTGGGCGAGAACCGTCGAA
>NZ_JBKQTQ010000196.1:0-3791 GCF_052143115.1 Mycobacterium sp. | reverse complement strand
CTTCGACGCTGGCCCGGCGGTTGCGTTTCATGGTCCGCAGTATACGAACCACCACCGCCAGCAAACGAAACTCAGTCGACACCAGAGGTTTCCGCGTTGCGCAGATGCTCGCAGATGCTCGCAGATGCTAGACATGTCCAGATACATCCCAGGCGACACTAATTGCTACACAGCTAAACGGCCTAGTCAAATGGGTTTGTCTAGTTTGCTAACGGCGCGAACTGTGCCGTACCGTTGATAGCGAACAGCTCGCGCAAACCGAAGGGATCAACACCATGGCCACCGACTACATGACGGCCGCTGACCTCGAAGAACTGACTGGTACCCCGAAAGCCACCTGGCGCTACTGGGCGCACATCGGCTCCGGCCCAGCGTCTTTCAAAATCGGGCGCCGCCGCGTCTGGAAACGCTCCACCGTTGAAGCCTGGCTCGGCCAGCTCGAAAACGAAGGCGCCAGCGTCTAAACCTCAACGACGCAATAACTTTCGGACTCCGGCTGCACCGACCCCGAAAGTGAAACCACAACGATGACCAACAACGACGAAGGCCGCCCCGACGGTAACGGGACGGCCTCCACGCGAAACCTCAACGATGCCACCAGGATAACAGACAGCGGCGACGGTTTCAGCTTCGCCGACTGGGTGGCCGGGCGGCCCGACGCCGGCCGGAGCGCGATCGATGACTGGATCGACAAGCCGCGGCCGCACTCGCTGGTGCGGCGGCTCACCGACCGCGGCCACGGCGACCTGCTGCGCCAACCGGCCAACAGCGACAGCGACGACGCTGCCATCGTGGCCCAGTTCGACCGCTTCTTTAACGGCGGCAAGCCCGCCGAGCGGCCGGCCATCACGCCGGCGCCGATCGATACCACCGACCGCGACCGCGCTTACGCCGCCGCAACACTCGCCGAGGTGGCCCGCGAGGTCGCCGCAACCCCCGAGGGCGCCCGCAACCACACGCTCAACGCGAAAGCGTTGCGCTCGACGGCAACACCACCAACACTCCGCTGGGCCTGCTACAGAACTCGGGCATCCTCACCCAAACCTATGTGGCGACCGGGGCGAGTTCCGAAACCGGGGCGATCGGCTCTGGTTCCACCGACGCCATTGGATCACTGGGTGACCCCAACACCTTCCTGACCGCGCTGGGCACGTTCGCCGCCAACCACCTGAACTTGGCGACCAGCTCGTGGGTGATTCATCCCACGGACTGGTACGGAACAATCCTGCAATCCCGCGACAGTCTAGGGCGCGGGCTTTTCACCCCGTCGCCCACGGCGGACACCCCCAACGCGCTGTTCGGCACCAGGGCTGTGATCAGTACACAGATCCCACAGGGCACGCTGGCGTTGGTCGACTGGTCACGCGTGCTGGTCGCGCTGGATGAGTTGCCCGACGTGCAAGTCCTCATCGAGGCGTATGCGCCGCAGGACTCCGTGGGGATCAAGGTGGTCACACGCGCTGATATCGGTTTGGCGCATCCCCAGGCTGTCCTGTCCCTCACTGCTGCGGGCGTAGCCGTGACCTCTCCGTCTCCAGCGCCGACTGTCGCTGACCTGACGGCGTTGTTGTACGGGGCATCTGGGACGGCGGTCGACTCCACTCAAGGGGCAGAAGTGATTTCGACCGTCACCCAGCTCGCCAACGCCTACACACGCGGGGTGGGCTTCACTGATGGCGTGCCGAACTCCGACATCGCTGCCGTGATTCTGACGGCTGCGGCCAGGCTGCTGGCACACCCTCGGCAGCTCGCCGTGGACGAGACGGTTGGGCCGGACAGTGCGTCATTCCGTGGCGGGTTCACCGGCTGGACTGTGCTTGAGGGCATTGTGCTTGATAGGTACAGGGTCCGGGCTGTATGAAGGTGCTCGTTTATCGGCCGGACGAGTCGACCGTCGACCGTAACGGCGATCCAATTGACACTTCCGGCAACGTGATTCGCCAAACCTCGCCGGGCACCTATTTGGGAACGCTAGCCGGAGTCGTGCTGGCAGACCCCGAAGTTCAGTCCCTCGCACGAGGGGTTGATACGGACACGGCCTCCGGTAACGCCCAGGCGCGTGGCAACGTGGCGGACGTGAACGCTCTAATCGGCGCTCCCGTCGGCGCTTCAATCACGTTGCAGCACAACGACACCATCGTCACGGATCAAGGTGTGAGTTACGCGCTGTGGGGTCCGCGCACCTACGGCCGACCCAACGTCATCACCGGCCAGCCCGTGAAGATCAATGGCACGGCCTACTACTGGTTGCGGGCGACTGCCCTGGTCAACTGAATACTTGCCCGCCTGCATTGCCTCATGGCTATGGCGGGCACCTAACGTGCTCCCCGTCCACCTGGGTTGTCGCCTTGACGGGGAGCGCCAAGCAACACCGCCAGTGCGTCTTGTCGACGCTGGGGTTCCTTGGCCCTAGGAGGCTGGCGGTGGGCGTGGGCTGCTGACCATGCCAACAGTGCGCCCTCTCGGCTGCACCGACACCCCCCGGTTGGTCCTTCCTGGCCGGGGGGTGTTTGCCGTTGTGCCAGTTGTGCCAGTTGTGCCAGTTGTGCCTCGGCTAGGCCACAGCCGACGCAGTGAACGGGTTGTTGGCCGGAAGCGGCTTGATGAATGGTTCGAGCAACTTGCCCGCCTGCTCAGCCGTGAGGACATCGGTGGGATCGAGCGGAATAACTTCGCGCCGCGAGGTGTCGTACTCCCATACATCCTCGCCGATCATGCGGCCCCGGTCGTCGTACGGCCAGATCATGTGAATCGCCATCTTCACCAAGTAGGTCGCCTCGGGGTCCACGGGCACGCCGCCAGCCGCGAGGACGGCCCCAGGAGTCTGCTGAGAAAGCATCAACGACGAAACGATCATGTCGTCGCTTACCGCAAGCTTCTCGTCATCGGCGTAGATGATGCACTGATCCGTGCGAGTCCATTCCCCATAAACCGCCTTGACCGCTGCGGCCCCCTCAAGGGTAGTGACCGTATCGAGCAGATTGAAGTGATAAACAGGCTCTTCGACCGTCAAGTCGGGGGCGAAGATCTCCTCGAAACGGCCAGATACCTCCAGGTAGCGGTGGCGGTTGTAGGCGTGCAGCAGATAGAGATGGCGCGGGTTCTCTGTCGTCTCGATCAATCGCTCCACGGCGGCATTGACCTGGGTGATGTCGAAACGGCTCATCTCGGTCCTTCCCTCGGTTAATGGTCGTGGTCGACCTCCGACACCCGCTTCATTCTCGACCAGGATCTGCTCGCCCGAGGCCGTTTGGCCCAGAATTAAGGCCGGGTCTGCTAGCCCTTGGGTGGGTGATCGGAGTGCTATTACATGGTTATTGCATGGCTATTAGCTAGTCTGCCTAGATATCATCATTGACCTGCGCAAACTATAGTGCGCGGTACTGGGATTGAACTTGCCGCCGGTGTCGTGATGGCTGGCGTCGGCGCGGCCGGTGAGCGCGGCGGTCAGGGCGACAGCGGCGGCGCTGACCTTGAGGCGGGGGGATCATCGCGCCACCTTAGCTGCCGCGACGCCGGCCCAGGGAGCGGGTTTGCTGCCCGGTGGGGCCAAGTCGTTTGACGGCCGCCCGGTACGCAGTGGGTACGCAGTAGATTCAGCGACAGGCTTCGTTAGCCAACATCACCAACGCGGTGACGTGCTAGTTCCCAGCACCGCCAACGCGGCAAACACCACTAAACGCCCAGGTAGTCTCGTTCGCATCGAGTAGGTCCGCTAAGCATTCCGTTGCTCCAGCGCATCGGACCGCCAAATGGCGCCGGGCGGTTGGCCCCGGGTGGTCATCAGAGGA
>NZ_JBKQTQ010000195.1:0-41771 GCF_052143115.1 Mycobacterium sp. | reverse complement strand
AGCCAAAGAGCTGTTCTCCCGCGACAAGGACTACATCGTCCGCGACGGCGAGGTGCTCATCGTCGACGAGTTCACCGGCCGTGTGCTGATCGGCCGGCGCTACAACGAGGGCATGCACCAGGCCATCGAAGCCAAAGAGCACGTCGAGATCAAGGCCGAGAACCAGACGATGGCCACCATCACGCTGCAGAACTACTTCCGGCTCTACGACAAGCTCGCCGGCATGACCGGAACCGCGCAGACCGAGGCCGCCGAGCTGCACGAGATCTACAAGCTCGGCGTGGTCACCATTCCGACTAACAAGCCGATGGTCCGCACCGACCAGTCCGACCTCATCTACAAGACCGAGGAAGCCAAGTACATCGCGGTCGTCGACGACGTCAGCGAGCGCTACGAGCAGGGCCAGCCGGTGCTGATCGGTACGACCAGCGTGGAGCGCTCGGAGAACCTGTCGCGGCAATTCCAAAAACGGCGTATCCCGCACAACGTGCTGAACGCCAAATACCACGAGCAAGAGGCCGGCATCGTCGCCCAAGCCGGGCGGCGCGGCGCCATCACGGTCGCCACCAACATGGCCGGCCGTGGTACCGACATCGTTTTGGGTGGCAACGTCGACTTTCTCACCGACCTGCGGCTGCGCGAGCGAGGCCTCGACCCGGTGGAGACAGCCGAGGAGTACGACGAGGCCTGGCACGAAGAGCTGCCTGTGGTCAAGGCCGAGGCCGCCGCCGAAGCAAAGGAAGTGATCGAGGCCGGCGGGCTGTACGTGCTGGGTACCGAACGGCATGAATCGCGGCGCATCGACAACCAGCTGCGCGGCCGCTCCGGGCGCCAAGGCGACCCCGGCGAGTCCCGCTTTTATCTGTCGCTGGGTGACGAGTTGATGCGCCGCTTCAATGGCGCGGCGCTGGAATCGCTGTTGACCAGGCTCAACCTGCCCGACGACGTGCCCATCGAGGCCAAGATGGTGACCCGCGCGATCAAGAGCGCACAGACTCAGGTCGAGCAGCAGAACTTCGAGGTCCGCAAGAACGTCCTCAAATACGACGAGGTGATGAATCAGCAGCGCAAGGTCATCTACGAGGAGCGCCGCCGCCTCCTCGAAGGCGAGAATTTGCAGCAGCAGGCTCACGACATGCTCGTCGACGTGATCGCCGCCTATGTCAACGGGGCAACCGCCGAGGGTTACGCCGAGGACTGGGATCTCGAACAGCTCTGGGAGGCGCTGAAAACGCTGTATCCGGTCAAGATCGACCACAAAGACCTGATCGACTCGGAGGCGATCGGTGAGCCCGGTGAGCTCACCCGCGAGGAGCTGCTCGACGCGTTGGTCGAAGACGCTGAGCGTGCCTACGCGGTGCGGGAGGCCGAGCTCGAGGAGCTCGCCGGCGAGGGCGCGATGCGCCAGCTGGAACGCAACGTGCTGCTCAACGTCATCGACCGCAAGTGGCGTGAGCATCTCTATGAGATGGACTACCTCAAAGAGGGCATCGGCCTGCGCGCGATGGCCCAACGCGATCCACTGGTCGAGTACCAGCGCGAGGGCTTCGACATGTTCACCGGCATGCTCGAGGGCCTGAAGGAAGAGTCGGTCGGCTTCTTGTTCAACGTCTCGGTCGAGGCGGTACCGGCCCCGCAGGTGGGACCGGTCGAGGAGCCGGAGGACCTGGCGGAGTTCGCCACCGCCGCAGCGGCCAGCGCGCAGCAGCGGGCCACTGGCGGGTCTGCCGGGCCACGCGAACCCGCAACTGCCTTGCGCGCCAGGGGAATTGAGACGGAGTCGCCCGAACTGACGTATTCTGGGCCCGCCGAGGACGGTACGGCACAAGTGCAAGGCAACGGTGGCGCGCAGACGGCAGCGGCCGGAGCCGGTGGCAGTCGACGCGAGCGGCGTGAAGCCGCGCGCCGACAAAGCCGCCACGCCAAGCCGAAATCAGCCAAACGGCGGTAGCAGCGCTGGACGTCAAAGAGGTGCTGCTGCCCAGCATCGGGGTGCGGTATGAGTTCACCAGCCACGATGGCGAGCGGATCGGGATCATCGCCCGGCGCAGCGGCGACTTCGACGTCGTCCGTTATGCGCGCGACGATCCCGACCAAGCGCAGCCGATCTTCCACTTCACCGACGAGGAGGCCGACGCGGTAGCCCAGATCTTGGGCGCACCGCGGATCGCCGAGCGCTTCACCGAGTTGACCCGCGAAGTGCCGGGGCTAGAGGCCGGTCAGGTCCACATCCGGCCGGGCAGCCCGTTCGCGGACCGGCCGCTCGGGGATACCCGGGCGCGCACCCGCACTGGCGCGTCGATCGTGGCGATCGTGCGCAACGAGGTGGTGCTGGCATCGCCGGGGCCGGCCGAAATTCTGCACGCGGACGACGTACTGGTGGTGGTCGGCACCGAATCCGGCATCGCCAAAGTCGTGCAACTCGTCGATAAGGGCTGAGCGCGTGCAGATTTCGGCACCGCTGCTTCTGCAGCTCGGCGCCGTCCTCACCGTGCTTGCCTTGCTCGGGACGGTCGCTCGTCGGTTCGCGCTCTCCCCGATACCGGTGTATCTGCTGACCGGTTTGGCGCTCGGCAACGGCGGTGTCGCACCGGTGACCACCGCTGGTCAGTTCATCACCACCGGGGCGCCGATCGGCGTCGTGCTGCTGTTGCTGACCTTGGGTCTGGAATTCTCCGCGACCGAATTCGCCAGCAGTTTGCGTCACCACCTGCCTTCCGCCGCAGTCGACTTCGTGCTGAACGCCACGCCCGGTGCGCTGGCCGGGTGGCTGCTCGGACTCAGCGGCGTCGGCGTGCTCGCCCTGGCCGGCGTCACCTACGTCTCGTCGTCGGGTGTTATCTCGCGTCTGCTGGAGGACTTGCACCGGCTCGGGAACCGCGAAACACCAGCCGTGCTGGCGGTGCTGGTGCTGGAGGACTTCGCAATGGCGGTTTATCTGCCGCTGGTGGCGGTTCTGGGCGCGGGCGGCAGCTGGTTGCTCGCGCTCGTCGAGGTGGCTGCCGCGATCGCGGCGCTGTGCATGGCGTTTGCCGCGTCATATCGCTGGGGCCACCACGTCGGCCGGCTGGTGGCGCACCCGGATTCCGAGCAGCTGCTGCTGAGGGTCCTCGGTATCACCCTGATCGTTGCAGCGGTGGCCGAGCACCTGCATGCGTCGGCCGCCGTGGGTGCGTTCCTGGTCGGCCTGACCCTCACCGGCGAGACTGCAGAACGGGCCCGAAAGCTGCTGGGTCCGCTGCGCGACCTGTTTGCTGCGATCTTCTTCGTCGCGGTCGGGCTGCCGGTGAATCCCGCGCAGCTGTTACCGGCGCTTCCGATAGCCGTAATCCTGGCCGCGGTCACCGCAGCGACGAAGGTGGCCACCGGAGTGTTCGCCGCGCGGCGTGAGGGAGTGGCGCGGCGCGGGCAGTTGCGCGCCGGCACAACGCTGATGGCCAGGGGCGAGTTCTCGCTGATCATCATCGGGCTGGTCGGCTCGTCGATCGCCGGGGTTTCCGCGTTGGCAATGTCGTACGTGTTCGTGTTAGCGATAGTGGGGCCGGTGCTGACCCGGTTCACGGGTGGCCCTCGCCCGGCGACGATGCGGGCCGTGCAACGGCCCGGGGAGAAGCCGGGCAATCGGGAGTAGCCCGGCGACGATGCGGGCCGTGCAACGGCCCGGGGAGAAGCCGGGCAATCCGACCTAGCCGGGTCAGCCGATGTGCAGGGCGACCACCTGCCATCGTCCGCCCGCGACCCGTTCGATGCGGCAGGCGATGGCGTGGATGCGGCTCCCACGGCTGTAGCTCCCGAAGACTTCGGCCGCGGCGAACCGGTCCGGGGCATCCACCGCCTGCAGCCGCAACCGGCGCAACACCGCCGCCCCATCCTGGCCGGTGTCGAACCGATGGGCGCAAAGGACCGAGTCGACCAGACCGGCGGCCAGCAACCCGTGGAGCTGTGCGACGGGGCGGCGACGGTCGATGACTTCCAGCACCCGGCGCAGTGCCGCGTCGGCGAAGCACGCCGCCTGCCGCATCGGCGCCGACATTGTCGTCGATCCACCCGCCGGAGGCTGCCGACTTGAATGGCGTTGCTGTACAAACGTATTAGGCCGCCGCAATGCTGTGGGTGTGGGCGGCCGACAGTGCCGGACATCGCGCGCCGGCGGTTCATAATCGACGACGGGCATGACGGCGAACGCGTCACGATCGGATGGGCTTGGGCTGTTCAACGCTGCACTCTCCCAATGCTTACGAAGGGGCGAAAAAGTAAGCCTGCTGGAGAGTGGCAGACGACTGTGACGATCATCGCACAATCGTCGCGGGCCCGTACCCGCGCTGCGGCAGGCTCGCATCGACGGTTACCGTGAGCGGCAGATCGATCAGCCGGCGAATACGCGAGGAAATACCAGGGGAGAGGCGACGTGGCGAGGATGTCCACTTCGGACGCGTCGTTCTATGAGCTGGAGAACACCGCCACCCCGCTTTATGTGGGCTCACTGTCGATCCTGCGTCAGCCGCGCGCCGGGCTGAGCTACGAAACGTTGCTGGCCACCGTCGAACGGCGGCTGCCGAAGGTGCCGCGGTACCGGCAGAAGGTCCGGGAAGTGACGATGAGGTTGGCCCGGCCCGTGTGGATCGACGACCGCGATTTCGACATCACCTACCACGTCCGGCGCTCGGCGCTGCCGTCGCCGGGCAGCGACGAGCAGTTGCACGAACTGATCGGCCGGCTGGCGGCACGGCCGCTGGACAAGTCCCGGCCGCTCTGGGAGATGTACTTGGTGGAGGGCTTGGCCAAAAATCGCCTCGCCCTGTACACCAAGTCGCACCAGGCGTTGATCAACGGCATGGGAGCGGCAGACATCGGTCACGTCATCGCAGACCGGAGCCGGCGTCCGCCGCCGTTCGCCGAGGACATCTGGGTACCGGCCCGCGAACCCGGTACCACCCGGCTGTTGTTGGGCGCCCTCGGTGACTGGGCCACCCGCCCCCGCACGCAGGTGAGGGCCGTCCGCACCGGGGTCACCGAACTGGCGACCAATTCCGGCCAACTGATCGATGCCGGTCGACGGCTGTTCGACGTCGCTCGCACGCTTGCGCGGGGCACCGCGCCCAGCAGCCCGCTGAACACCAGGGTGTCCCGCAACCGTCGGTTCACGGTCGCCCGCGGACGTCTTGATGACTATCGGGCCATTCGAGCGCGTTACAACTGCGACGTCAACGATGTGGTGCTGGCGGTGATCACCGGCGCACTGCGCAACTGGCTGTTGTCGCGCGGCGAGGCGGCAGCGCCCACCGCAATGGTGCGGGCGATGGCGCCCTTGCCGGTCTACGTGGACGAGACATTCGACGCGTCGAGCCGCGGTCGGGCGATCAGCGCGGTGGCGCCCTTCCTGGTCGACCTGCCGGTCGGGGAGGGTAACGCGGTCGTGCGGCTGTCGCAGATCGCACACACCACCGAATCCAACCCGACCGCGGCCAGCCTGGTCGACGCGCGAACCATCGTGACCCTGTCGGGTTTTGCGCCGCCGACACTGCACGCCATGGGGATTCGGGTCGCGACCGGTTTGTCGGCGCGGCTGTTCAACCTGTTGATCACCAACGCGCCCGGCGCCCAGTCGCAGATCTATGTTGCCGGCGCAAAGTTGCTGGAGAGCTACGCCGTACCACCGCTGCTCAACAACCAGGTGCTCGCCATCGGCGTGACCTCTTACAACGGCATGTTGTATTTCGGCATCAATGCTGACCGCGACGCGATGAGCGATGTCGATGTGCTGCCGGTGCTGCTGGCCGAATCGCTCGACGAACTGTTGGAAGCCGCACAGTAACTGCTATTCGCCGGTGAAGAATCAGCTTGCAGACTTACCATTCGATGCTGTGAGCACCGGATCGGCCAACGAATCGTCGGCAAAGACGAAGCAACGAAAGCAGCAAAAGTCGCAGAAGACGTCGCAAAAGACGCCGCTGCCCAAGATCCCTAACCAGGTTTACGAAGCCGAATTGTTCAGGCTTCAAACAGAATTGGTCAAACTGCAGGAGTGGGTGCGATTCTCCGGTGCCCGCATCGTGGTGATCTTCGAAGGCCGCGATGGGGCGGGAAAGGGTGGCACGATCAAAAGGATTACCGAATATCTCAACCCGCGTGTCGCAAGGATCGCCGCGTTGCCCGCGCCGACCGATCGGGAGCGCGGGCAGTGGTACTACCAGCGCTATGTCGAGCATCTGCCCGACAAAGGGGAGATCGTGCTGTTCGACCGGTCGTGGTACAACCGTGCCGGCGTCGAAAAAGTCATGGGATTCTGCACGCCGCAAGAGCATGCGTTGTTCCTGCGGCAGACACCGATCTTCGAACAGATGCTCATCGAGGACGGGATTGTGCTACGGAAGTACTGGTTTTCGGTATCCGAAGACGAGCAGCTGCGTCGGTTCAAAGCGCGGCAGAATGACCCGGTACGGCAATGGAAACTCAGCCCGATGGACCTGGAATCGCTGTATCGGTCGGAGGACTATTCGCGCGCCAAAGACGAGATGATGGTGCACACCGACACGCCGGGCAGCCCATGGTATGTCGTGGAATCAGATGTCAAGAAACATGCCCGGCTTAATATGATGGCGCATCTGTTGTCCACCATCGACTATCGCGACGTGAAGAAACCGAAGGTCAAACTGCCCGCCCGTCCGGTGGTCAGCGAGAACTATCAGCGGCCACCGCGCGAGCTGTCGACCTACGTGGACGACCATGTCGCGACGTTGATCGGTCCGACCGAGTGACAGTTCTCTGATGCGGATCTACGTCCCGGTGACCCTGGCCATGCTGCAGCAACTCGTCGCCGATGGTTCGTTGTGGCCGGTCAACGGCACCGCGTTCGCAGTGACGCCCAGACTGCGGGAAGCGTACGCGGAAGGCGACGACGACGAGTTGGGCGAAGTCGCGCTGCGCGAGGCTGCGCTGGCTTCGCTGCGGCTGCTGGCGGCGGCTTTGGAGCAGCCGGGTGCGACGTTGGCGCCGCGGCGCGCGGTGCTGGTCGCCGATGTCGGCGAGGTGACGCCGCGTCCGGATCTCGATGACGCTGTTGTGCGGATCGGGGCGCCGGTGGCCAGCGAGGATGTCGTCGCCGCATTCGTCGACAATGCCGCCGCGGAGGCGGACGTCTCGGCGGCGATCACGGTCATTGACGAGGCTGACCTCGGCGACGAAGACGCCGAGCTGACCGTTGGCGACGCGCTGGACCACGATCTGGCCTGGTACGCCACCCAAGAGCTGCCGTTTCTGCTCGAGCTGCTGTGACGCGCCCGGCGACGATGCACGCCGCATGGCGGCGTGAGGTGGGGGTACGCCCCCTCGCCGCCGCGCGGCTGGGGGTACCCCAGCCGCTTGCGGGGAGAGCCGGGCAATCACGGCGGGGAAGATCACCCTACCTACGCGACCGTAAGTTACGGTACCGTAGGTTGGGAGGGCAGGAGCTTCCCAATGGACAGGAAAATCGCGAGGATCACGGCCGACGTCGTCGAGACCACACCGATTACGGTGGCTGGGGTGGACACCCATCCCGGTTGGCACGTGTTGCGCAGCCTTGCCCGTCGCATCACCACACCGCTGCTGCCCGACGACTATCTGCGCCTTGCCAATCCGCTGTGGTCGGCGCGGGAATTGCGGGGTCGCATCCTGCAGGTCCGGCGGGAGACGCACGACTCGGCGACGCTGGTCATCAAGCCGGGCTGGGGCTTCGGCTTCGACTATGAGCCGGGTCAGTACATGGGGATCGGGCTGCTGGTTGACGGCCGCTGGCGGTGGCGCTCGTATTCGCTCACGTCCAGCCCGGTTAAGGGCGCCCGCACGGTGACCATCACGGTGAAAGCGATGCCCGAGGGCTTCCTTTCCAGCCACCTGGTGGGCGGCGTCAAGCCTGGGACGATCGTGCGGTTGGCCGCACCGCAGGGCAATTTCGTGCTGCCCGATCCGGCGCCACCGGCGGTGTTGTTCATCACCGCCGGTTCGGGCATCACCCCGGTGATGTCGATGCTGCGCACGCTGGTGCGCCACGATCAGATCACCGACGTGATCCATTTGCATTCGGCGCCCACCGCGGCTGACGTGATGTTCGGCGCGGAGCTTGAGCAACTGGCCCGCGATCATGCGGGATACCGGCTGCTGCTGCGGACCACGCGCAGCCAAGGACGGCGGGATGCGACGCAGCTCGACACCGAGGTGCCGGACTGGCGTGACCGGCAGACCTGGGCGTGCGGACCCGAAGCAATGCTCAACGCGGCCGAGCGCGCCTGGTCGGCGGCCGGCGTCCAGGACCGCTTGCACCTCGAGCGCTTTGCGGTGTCGCGCGCGGCGCCGGCCGGAGCCGGTGGGACGGTAACGTTTGGGAAGAGCGGAAAAAGCACCACCGCCGATGCGGCGACCTCGCTGATGGATGCCGGTGAGCGGATAGGCGTGCAGATGCCGTTCGGCTGTCGGATGGGGATATGCCAATCCTGCGTGGTCGGCCTGGTGGGAGGCCATGTCAGGGACCTGCGCACCGGCGCTGAACATGAACCGGGAACACGCGTGCAGACCTGCATTTCGGCCGCGTCGGGCGATTGCGTACTCGACGTTTAGGTGTTACTCACAGGTAACCTACGGTTTCGTAGGTTACGATAGCGTAGGTCAGTATCCGCACTCTGCAGGAAGGAAATGATGGCGATCACCGATCTAGACGTATTCACACATCTGACGGACGCCGACATCGAGAACCTGGCCGTTGAACTGGATGCCATCCGCCAGGACATTGAAGACTCTCGCGGCGAGCGGGACGCCCGCTACATCCGCCGCACGATCGCTGTACAGCGCGCCCTGGAGGTCGCCGGCCGGGTGATGCTGGCGGCCAGTTCCCGGCGATCAGCCTGGTGGGCGGGCACCGTGACCCTCGGCGTGGCCAAGATCATCGAGAACATGGAGATCGGCCATAACGTCATGCACGGCCAGTGGGACTGGATGAACGATCCCGAGATTCACTCCTCGACGTGGGAGTGGGACATGACCGGGTCGTCCAAGCACTGGCGCTACACCCACAACTTCGTGCACCACAAGTACACCAACATCCTCGGCATGGACGACGACGTCGGCTACGGCCTGCTGCGCGTCACCCGAGACCAGCCCTGGAAGCGCTTCAACCTCTTCAACCTGCTGTTCAACACCCTGCTCGCGATCGGCTTCGAATGGGGCGTTGGGTTGCAGCACGTCGAGGTCGGCAGGATCGTCAAGAAGCGGATGGATAACGAGGAAGCCCGGCAGCGGGTCGACGAGTTCTTGGCCAAGTCCGGTCGCCAGGTGTTCAAGGACTATGTCGCGTTCCCGGCGGTGACCGCGCTGTCACCCGGGGCCACGTTCAAGTCGACGCTGAAGGCTAACGCGGTCGCCAACGTGATCCGCAATCTGTGGGCCAACGCGGTGATCTTCTGCGGCCACTTCCCGGACGGCGCCGAGAAATTCACCAAGACCGACATGATCGGCGAGACCAAGGGCCAATGGTATCTGCGGCAGATGCTGGGCAGTGCCAACTTCAAGGCCGGGCCGGCTATGCGGTTCATGAGTGGCAACCTGTGCCATCAGATCGAACACCACCTGTACCCAGATCTGCCGAGCCACCGGCTTGCTGAGATTTCGGTGCGGGTGCGCGAGCTCTGCGACAAGTACGACTTGCCTTACACGACAGGCTCTTTCCTGGTGCAATACGGCAAGACATGGCGGACCATCGCCAAGCTGTCGCTGCCGGACAAGTACCTGCGAGACACCGCCGACAACGCACCGGAGACCCGCAGCGAGTCGATGTTCTCCGTGTTGGACGAGGACTTCACCGGCACCGACCCGGCGACCGGACGCCGCCGGGGCTTGAAGACCGCGATTGCCACCGTGCGGGGTTGGCGCCGCGACAAGCGAAGCAAAAAGCTTGGTGGGAAGGCGCAGACGACTGGGCGGGCCGACCGGGCCGCCTAGCCGAACGACGCCTGATGAGCTCCCACCACGTGGAGGTCGTTACCGCGCAGCCGATCGTCGATGCTCTGCTGGATCGTTATCGCGTTGCGCTGGGTGATGACGCGTCGAGCTATCGCAACCACGTATACCGCCGTATCAACCACCATCAATTGCTGCTCGGTGCACCGCGGACTTCGCTGCGCTCGCATGGGTAGCTCACCATCTGGGCATCTGGACGGCCCGCATGTTCGACTACCTCAACCCGTCTGCCGACCTGGCGTCTGCGCATGCCGACGAATTCGGAATCACAGAAATTGATCGGGTACAACTGCTGATCACGGAACACCACCGGCTGCGGCCATCGGACGATCGCATGACGGAATCCTTTCGCAAAGCTGACCTCATCGATGTCAGCCGTGGAGTCCTACGCGGCCAAATCAGACGGTCGACCGTGCAAGCCGTCGTCGCCCAGCTGCCCTGCCGAGGGTTTCACGCGTTCCTTGCCAAAGGGTTGATCCCCTACGCTGCGCGCCACCCGTTAGCCCCCTCCCGATGCTCCGCTGGTAGTCAGGACTGGTTCACGCCGCGTCAGCGATGGCAACCAGCCGCTGCAATGTCACCAGCTGTTGCTCGGGGTCCCCGTCGAGTTTGGCCAGCAGCGTCGTGATGCCCGCCGCCCGGTAGCGTTTCACTCGGTCGGCGATGGTGTCGGGCGTGCCGAGCAGATTGGTGAGGCGGCCCAGGTCGAGTGGCACCGCGCTGCGCGCCTCGTCGTGCTTGCCGGCTTGCCATAGCCCGGCGACGGTGTCGACTTCGGTCCCGTAGCCCAAGCGGGTGAATGCGTCGTTGTAGAAGTTCTTGCCGCCAGCGCCCATCGCGCCGATGGTGAACGCGTAGCCGTCGGCGTGCCGACGTGCGGCGGCGTCGGCGGCGGCTTGGTCGTCGTGGAACTCGACGGCGACGGGGGCGACCAGGTCGAGCTGGTCGAGGGTGCGGCCGGCGTGCTCAGCGCCTTCGCGCAACGGGGTCAGGAACACCTCCGCGGCTTCAGGGATGAAGGCGTTGCCCAGCCAGCCGTCGGCCATCTCGCCGGTCAGTCGCAGGTTCTGTGGGCCCATCGCCGCCACGTAGACCGGGACATGATCCGGCCGCACCATGGGTCGCAGCGCGGCGCCGCGACTGTCCGGCAGCGGCAGCGGGTAGACCTCGCCGGCGTGCTCAAGCCGCTCGCCGCGGCTGACCGTGCGGACGATCTCGATGGTCTCCCGCGTGGTCTGCACCGGTTTGCGGAACCGGACACCGTGCCAGCCCTCCATCACCCGGGGCCCCGAGGTGCCGATGCCCAAGATGAAGCGGCCTGCGGACAGCTCCTGCAGGCTCAAGGCCGACGTCGCCAGCAGCGCCGGAGTGCGCGAACCCAACTGCACGACAAACGTTCCGAGTTTGATCGACGACGTCTTGGCGGCCAGATACGCCAGCCCGGTGAGTGCGTCGTAGCCCCAAACTTCTGGGATCCACAGTGACGTCACACCGATCCGCTCGGCCGCCACTGCGAACTCAACAGCGCCCGGCAAGCGGGGCTCGATCATGGTGCCGATCTTCATCTCTGGCATGCTACAAGGACCGCCACCCCCACCGGCGGGCACCGAGAAGGACTAACTATGCGTTATCGCGACCTACCCACAGTCGAAGTGACACAGCGTGTTCGGTGTGATGTACGCACGGCATGGGACTTGGTGACCGACATCGGCTTGCCCGCGCGGTGTTCCGCGGAACTGGAGACCGTCGAGTGGCTGGATGGGGCCGAGGCGGTTGAAGTCGGTGCGCGGTTCCGCGGTCGCAACAAGCACGAGGCGTTCGGGGACTGGGCCACCGTCTGCGAGGTCGTCGAAGTCGAGGACGAACGCCGGTGGGTGTACAACGTGGCCGGTCCCGAGGGTGTCAGCGCGACGTGGGCGTTTGAGGTCGAACCGGCCAGCGACGGCGTGTTGATCCGGCAGTGGGCCCGGATGGGCCCGGGACCCTCGGGACTGACCCCTGCGATCGTCGCACAGCCGGAGAAGGAGGCCAGGATCGTCTCCCGGCGCCTTGCCGAATGGCAGCAGAACATGCAGGCCAACCTCGAGTGGGTTCGGTCGCAGGCCGAAAGCTGACCCGCCGCGACCCTGGCGGCTACACCTCGGTCAGCGCGGCCAAAAGCCGCCGTGCGGCGGCGACGCGACGGGCGGCCGGGCCGGTCAGGGTGTCCAGCGCGCATTCGGGATCGGCGGGTGGGCCCATGTGCCCGCAGCCACGCGGGCAGTCTTTGATCGCCTCGGCCAGGTCGGAAAAAGCCAGTAGCACGTCGTCGGGCTCGATGTGGGCCAGCCCGAACGAGCGGATTCCCGGGGTATCGATCACCCAGCCGGTGTGCTGCCCCGATGCCAGCGGCAGCGCCACCGATTGCGTCGAGGTGTGTCGCCCCCTGCCGATGTCGGTTACCTCGCCCACTGCTCGATCCGCTTCTGGCACAAGACGATTCACCAGAGTCGACTTGCCCACTCCGGAATGACCGAGCAGCACCGTGATATTTCCGACCAGCAGGTGCGCGACGGCGTCCAGCGGGTCGTTGCGGCCGGCGGTGACCACGGTGAGATCGAGGTCGGCGAACTGCTCGGCGAACGGCGCGGCGGCCGCGAGGTCGGTCTTGGTCAAGCACAGGATCGGTATCAGCCCGCCGGCGTAGGCCGCGATCAGCGTTCGATCGACCAGACCGGTGCGCGGCGGCGGGTCGGCCAAAGCCACCACGATCAGCAGTTGATCGGCGTTGGCGACGACCACCCGCTCGGTAGGATCGGTGTCATCGGCGGTGCGCCGCAACACTGTTCGCCGCGGTCCACGCCGGACGATGCGGGCCAAAGTATCCGGCCGACCGGAAAGATCGCCAACCACGTCGACGTCGTCGCCGACGACGATCGGTGTGCGGCCCAGTTCCCGCGCCCGCATCGCGGTGACCCGGTGATCGGGGTCGCCGTCGAGCACACACCCCCAACGGCCGCGGTCGACGCTGACCACCATGGCCGGTTTCGCGTCGGCGTGCTCGGGGCGGGTCTTGGTCCGCGGTCGCGAACCCCGTCCCGAGCGGATCTTGACGTCGGACTCGTCGTAGTCGCCCGGCCTCAACCGCCAGACCCTTGATCGGCGAGCATGTCGGCCCACAGCCGCGGAAACTCCGGCAGCGTCTTGGCGGTGGTAGCGATGTCGTCCACCTCGACACCGGCGACCCGCAACCCGATGATCGCGCCGGCCGTCGCCATCCGGTGATCGGCATACGACTGCCAGGTCCCCGGCCGCAGCGGCGTTGCGGTGATCTCCAGGCCGTCCGGGGTTTCCGAGCAATCTCCGCCCAGCCGGTTGATCTCGGTGCGCAGCGCGGCCAGGCGGTCGGTTTCGTGACCGCGCAGGTGGGCGATGCCGGTCAGCCGCGACACTGAGCCAGGGGTGGCCAGCGCGGCGAGCACCGCGACGGACGGGGTGAGTTCACCGACGTCGCGCAGGTTCACGTCGAATCCTTCGTAGGACTGCGGCCCGCGCACTTCGAGATACGAATCTGATTGATTGACAACCGAATTCATTTGCCGAAGGATGCCCAGGATTGCATCGGCAGGTTGGATGCTGGCTGCCGGCCAGCCGGTGATGCGCACCGTGCCCGCGCTGACCACCGCCGCGGCGATGAACGGGACGGCATTGGACAGGTCCGGTTCGATGTGCCAGTGTCGGGCGGCCACCGCGCCGGGCCGCACCTGCCAACGGTCGGGTGTCGCGTCGTCGACGTCCACGCCGGCTTGGCGCAGCATCGCCACCGTCATGGCGATGTGCGGTGCCGACGGCAGCGCGGGCCCAGAGTGCTGCACGATCAGGCCGTCGGTGAATGACGCACCGGCGAGCAGCAGGCCGGAGACGAACTGCGACGACGCCGAGGCGTCGATTTCCACGGCCCCGCCGGCGACCGATCCGGCGCCGTGCACCCGGAACGGCAAGTGATCGCCGTCGATGTCGACGCCGAGGCTGCGCAGCGCGTTGAACAACGGCGCGATCGGCCGGACCCGGGCCTGCTCGTCACCGTCGAAGGTGACCGCGGCCAGTCCCAGCGCCGCCAGTGGCGGGACGAACCGCAACACCGTGCCGGCCAGGCCGCAATCGATCCGGGTGTCGGGCGCCGGGGCGATTGTCCCGCTTACCGCGAGCTCGTCTGCCGGCCCCTCGACCCGCAGGCCCAGCGCTTCCACCGCGCCGATCATCAGATCGGTATCCCGGCTGCGCAGCGCACCGCTGATCGCCGAGACGCCGCCGTTGGCGGCGGCCAGCGCCGAGAGCACCAACGCCCGATTGGTCTGGGATTTCGAGCCCGGCACCGTCACCGTCGCGCATACCGGCGTCGGCGCAGACGGGGCGGTCCAGGTGCTCACTCGTCCATCATTGCTTGTCTGTCGGCTCTGCCACCATGGAGTCATGTGTGGACGATTCGCAGTCACGACAGATCCGGCCGCGCTGGCCGAGAAGATCCAGGCGATCAACGAGGCCCGCTCGGCGGAGTCTGCGGCAGGCCCGAACTACAACGTGGCGCCCACCACGACCATCACCACAGTGGTCCGTCGGCACGACGAACCCGACGACGAACCCACCAGGCGAGTCCGCTCCATGCGCTGGGGATTGGTACCGCCGTGGGCCAAGGCAGGATCCGACGGCGCGCCGGAGTCCAAGGGGCCGCAACTGATCAACGCTCGGGCTGAGAAGGTCACCACCTCGCCGGCGTTCCGTTCGAGCGCCAAATCCAAACGCTGCCTGGTGCCGATGGACGGCTACTACGAATGGCGCGCCAACCCCGATACCGAAGCCGGCAAGAAAGCCCGCAAGACGCCGTTCTACCTGCACCGCGCCGACGGCGAGATGCTGTTCATGGCGGGCCTGTGGTCGGTGTGGAAGCCCGCCAAGGACGCCAGCCCGCTGCTGAGCTGCACCATCATCACCACCGACGCGGTCGGCGAGCTCGCCGAGATCCATGACCGGATGCCGTTGATCGTGGCCGAACGCGATTGGGACCACTGGCTGGATCCCGACGCCCCGGCCGACCTCGAACTACTGGCCAACCCGCCCGACGTGCGCGGCATGGAAATGCGCGAGATCTCGACGCTGGTCAACAGCGTGCGCAACAACGGGCCCGAGCTACTCGAGCCGGCGAAGCCGCAGCCCGAACAGGCGAGGCTGCTCTAAGCGTTTTAATCGTCGAGGACCCAACGAGATTCGACACGTCGGTGGCTCCTCGGCCGAAATCAGTCGGGGCGTGGGCCGTGTTGTCGACTCAAGACAACAGTCGGCCCATCTTTGTCGATTCGCGACGGTGGCGGGCACGCAGGTTGAACTACCATACATGCGTTAGATGGGCGACCAGATCGCTCGGTTTCGATCGAGAGGATCCACGTTGTCTGTCGGCCTCGGCGGCGCGTGCTTGCCAGGCTCGACGAGCGACTGTCTGGTTTGGCTGGACTCACGACCGACAGGAAATGAGGAAACAGTGTCATACGCATATAATTTCGAGGACATCAGGAACCGTCCTGTCGCGGTGATCGGGGCAGGAACGTTGGGCCGGCGCATCGCGCTGATGTTCGCCACCCGCGGCGGAACCGTGCGGATCCTTGCCCCACGCGCTGAACAGCGCGCCTCCGCGGTTCACTACGTGACGGAGACCCTACCGAAGGTGGTGCAGGACCGAGGGTTTGGTGAAGTGGGTGGCGCGACGGCCGCGGGGTCGCTCGAAGAGGCGTTGGACGATGCCTGGCTTGCCGTCGAATCCGTACCGGAGAAGCTCGAGATCAAGATTGCGGCGTGGGCCCAGATCGACCAAGCGGCGCCGCCGGACACTATCTTCGCGACCAACTCTTCGTCGTACCCGTCGCGCCTGATGGCCGGAAAGGTGCGGGACAAACGCCGTTTGTGCAACATGCACTTTTACATGCCACCGGAGGTCAACGGGGTCGACCTGATGTCTGACGGTGAGACTGACCGCGGCCTGCTCGACACCCTGCTGACGGTCCTCCCCGAGTTCGGCGTCCATCCGTTCGAGGCGCGCCGGGAGTGCACCGGCTTCATATTCAATCGCATCTGGGCAGCTATCAAGCGCGAGTCGCTGGCCGTGGTTGCCGAGGGCGTGGCGCGTCCGGAGGATGTCGACGGGATGTTTAAGGTCAACTGGGGCGTGCCGGCCGGGCCGTTTCAGATGATGGACTTGGTCGGTCTGGACGTTGTGCTCGACATCGAGAACCACTACGCCGAAGAGTTCTCGCACTTACCGAAGCATGTGCGGGACTTGTTGCAGGCCTATGTTGATGCGGGCAAGCTCGGCGTCAAGACTGGCGAGGGCTTCTACACGTATCCGAAGTCCTAAACCGTACATCCAAACAATTAGTACCCGCAGCAAAAGTCAAGACCCAATAGCTGTGTAGCCACCGGGTGACGCCTGGTCAATTCCCGAGGTGTGACCTCTTTCCACAGACGGGCGGATCTGGTGGCTGCGCTCTCTGGTTCGGCGCCACCTTGGATGGGCTGGATAGTTTCGGGCGTGTCGCACGGAGCGTCGGGTTCGGTGAGTTTCAGGCTGGATTTGTGGTTCGAGCCCGCCCGCGTGATCGACGCCTTGTCGCCGAGGAACCGTCGAGTTCTGACACCAGACTGGGGTCGCGCGGGTTGCTGGGATCGTGCTCGGCGTATGCCGCGTTCGGCAGTGGCGAGTACTGCGGATATATCGAAATGGATGATGTAACGGTTGGGAACACCGCCGGTGAGGATCACCACCCCGAAAGTCGCGTCGTCGTCGCCGTCGCCGTGAGGATGTCAAGGTCTTTCTGCATGCGCGCGGTCATGAAGTTGTACGCCGGGTCGCACACCCGCACAGTGAGGACCTGATCCTCCTGTTCAATGCTTAAGGTGGCCAATTCGAGGTCGCGTGCGTATGTGGTCATAAAAGGTTTCGTGCACGGCTATAGGGAATTGGGTTGTGTGGACGCTGGTGTGGTGAATGTCGGTACGTCGGCACACAATGCGTCCAGGTTTCGTCCGGTTCGCATGACGGTGCGGTCGGGCCTGACGATCGCACCGCGGGCCCTCGCTGTGTGCAGCCAACGGCCGAGGTCGTCATCAGGCGTGGCCGATACGACGACAGCGCCACGGCGGCGGAGTTGGTCACGCTGGCCCTCGGTTAGCGGTGATGAGGTGATGACGGCGAATCGGCCTCCGACCACGTCGTCGAACCGCAAACCCTCAGCGAGAATGGGATTGGGGCACAGCGTGCCTGCCAGCTCGCCGGGGCGGAAGGATTTGATCACCAGCGCGGAGTCGCGCAACGCGGGGGTGGCGCTGCTGTCCGCCTCGGATCGTGCCCCTGCTCGACGCACTAACCAGGGCACCAGGATTCGGCGAACCAGATTTCCCAGTCGACCACCGGCGGTCATCGCCCAACCGACTCTCACCGCGAGTCCAACCAGCGCGCGGGCATGTGGTTTTCGCTCCTGCTCGTAGGTGTCCAGCACACTTTCGGACAGGCTCTTGTTGAGCACGCCGGCGAGTTTCCACGCCAGATTCACTGAGTCGCGCAGGCCTGAGCACAGGCCCTGGCCGATGAACGGCGGGGTCAGGTGGGCGGCGTCACCAAGGAGGAACACATTGCGGTCGCGCCACCGGTCGGCCACCTGGGCCCGGAACGTGTACTCGCACACCCGCACCAGCTGCAACCTCTCGACCGCGATGTCGCCAACCCAGCGGGAGATCAGTGGAAGGATGTCGGCCACCGTCTGGAAGTCCGCAGCGGTCTCGTTCCCGAGAAGCCGGAATTCCCAGCGGTATCGGGTCTCCCCGACGCGCATGTAGGTGGCCGCACGGACCGGATTGCAGACCTGGTGCACACCCTCCCACTGGCCCAGTCTTGCGTCGGTGTCCACATCGATCACCAGCCAGCGCTGCTCAACAAACCTCAGGCCCTGCATGCTGGCGCCGACTGCCTTCCGGGCCAGGCTGTTCGCGCCGTCGCAGCCCAGGACATACCTCGATTCGACGACGTGCGCCCTGCCGCTGGCGCCGTCGGTGAAGCTCACGCGCACACGATCGGGACCGACCTGGGTGATCTCGGTGACTTCGGCGTTGCCCTTGAATATCGCAGCGGGATAGTTCTTGAAGTTGGCGCGCAATAAGGCTTCCAGCTCGGGCTGGTCGAACATATTCGCCTGGGGAAAGCCGTGAACGCTCTTCTTCGGGTCGCGGCGAATCTCGGCCAGTACTCCCATGTTCGGGTCGAGCAGCCGCAGGCCCAGCCCTGGACGCGAGATCGCGGCGAATTCGTCGCGGACGCCGAGCGCCGCGAGGATGCGGAACACCTCATCATCTGCGTGCACCGCACGCGGTTGCGGGTAGACCTCTTCCCAGCGGTCCAGCACCAGGGTCTGGATTCCAAACTTTGCGAGCAGCGTGGCTGCGGTGATGCCGGTGGGGCCGGCGCCAACGACCACGACCGGCACGTGCGCCGGGATCCGATCCGTTGCGTTCATTTGAACCTCACAACTGTGCGTTGCGTGCCGAGGTCGATGGCCCCGTCATCGGTGGCCACGCTGGCTTCCACGACATCGCCGTCGTGCAGGTACTTCGGATTGCGGGCCTGGCCGGACAAGAACAGCTTCCACTTGAGGTCCTCCGGCAGCACGGAAGCGATGACCTGCGCGGGCTTTGGCGGTGCGCTGATCGCGGTGCCCACCGGGGCGCCGGTCAGCACCAGATCGCCGGCGTCGAGGCGTTGGAATCGCGACAGGGCCTGCAGTGCTTGCACGGGCCGGTAGATCATGTCGCCCGCGACAAGCATGTTTTGGCGGAGCTCGCCATTGACCCGCAGCTGCAGGCGCAGATCACCGAAGCGTTTCAGCTCGTCGGCGTCGACAACCACCAGCGCCGGGCCGACCGGGGTGAACGTCGGATACGACTTCGCTTCGTAGAACTGGGTTTTGGTGAGCTGAACGTCACGGGCCGAGACGTCGTTGGCCACCACCAGCGCGCTCACGTAGTCGGCAAGGTTGGCCTCGGTGATCGACGTGCCGACGGGCATCTGGCGCCCGATCACCAGGCCGATCTCCGCCTCGTAGTCCAGCAGGCGCACGTGGGCGGGTTTGACGATGTCGTCGAAGGGACCGCTGATCGAGCCAGAGGCCTTGCGGAAGAACGTCAACGGGGTCTTGGCGGGGTCTTTTCCGGTGTCTTTGACATGTGAGGCGTAGTTGGTCATCTGGGCGACCACGCGGCAGGGCGCCGTCACCGGGGACAATAGTGTGAGCGTGTCCACGGGTACGGTGTCGCTGCTACGAGCGCCGGTGTCGATGGCCGCCCGGTCGGTGAGCAGCTCGCTGGTGGTGGCGGCGCTGGTGTCGATGTGGGCTGCTCCGCGTGGGGTTTGCACCCACCAGGCGTCGGCGGTGCGCAGGATCCGGGTAGGCATGACGTGATCTCCTTGTTTCGTTGTGGTGGTTAGGAACCGGCCATCTTGACCAGGCCGCGCAGGCTGGCCAGGTCGAACTCGTTGTCGTCGCGGAGCGCCGAAAACGTCGAACGCAGCTCGCGCAGCGATTCGCGTCCGGGCGCGATGCCGAGGAAGTCCTTGGTGATGGGCGGCCCCCACTGAGACAGCCCAGAGGCGGTGAAGGCGGCCCAGCCGGGTTGGAGCGTGCAGTCGAACATGTCGCCGTCGGCGTAGTGCTCCACCAGAAAGCCGTCCGGGTCGCGCCAGTAGTCGAAGATCTGGCTGCCCTGGATGTGGCGGCCGATGCCCCAGGAGCGGTGATAGCCGCGGGTCTTGAGGTACTCGCCGCCGGCGGCGATCGCGTCGAGGTCGCAGACCTCGTACGCCGAATGCACGTAGTGGTTGGACGGGCCCAGGGCCATCGCCAGGGTGTGATGGTCGGCGGGGGTTTGGCCGCGATCGCAGCGGATGAAGCTCATCACCGGTCCGCGGTCGCGTTGCCCCGCGTAGTACTGGAAGTCGCTGACGATCATGCCCAGGTGCTCGAGATACCAGTCCAGCGCTCGACGGTACGTCGTCGTCTGCAGGACCACATGGCCCAGCCGCTGTACCCGGGCCGGTTCACGCGGTGGGCGCTGCGTGGTGTTGATGCGGCGCAGATCGTGGCCGAAGTTGAACTCGTGCGGCTGCTGAGCAGCCAACGGCTCCAAAACATGGGTGCCGGAGACCACCCGCACTCCGATACAACTCGGATCAACCAGATCGACCGCGACGCCGCCCAGTGTCTCGGGCAGCGGCCGCACGCGGTGACCGGTCGCCTCGGCGAGTCGCAGCACATCGGACTGGTCAGCGGCGGTGTAGGCGGCGCCGACGAACCGGGAGCGATCGCCCCGGCGGATGAGCACGCACGGCGCGCCTGCGTCGGTGCCGCGCAGGTGCAACTCGTCGGCGGTGTGCAGCGCGGTCGCAAAACCGAACGCTTGGGCGAAGGCCTCAGCTCCGGCCAGATCCGGCTTCTCGAACTCCAGCCAAGCGATGTCATGCACCTTGATGATGGGATTGGCTGCCCGCCCAGGGTGCTCACCCTTGCGGCCGCCCTGATCGCTGTGCAGGTCTTTGTGGACGTCGATGTCTCTCATGCCGCACCTTTCATGCCGTAATTTGTTTGTGATGATATCGTCACACACGAGAGAATCATCAGTCAAGGGGTCTGACGAAATACTCATATTTGATACCTCGTTCCGGACGAGAGGAGCGCGATGATTGACGCGCCACAGCCGGCCGATCGCCTGGAGCGGGGCAAGCAGCGCACCCGCGCCGCGCTGATGAGGGCCGCGCAGGGATTCATCGCCGACCAGGCACACGACATCTGCCGCCGCCCACTGCCGAGTCTCGACGACCTGACTGGGCCCGAATCGGCGGCGTGAGCGCCACTCGCGGATGACCGCAAAGCGGGAGCTTGGGTTGCGCAATCAGAAGGCCGCATGAAGGAATCGCGAAACCCCGGGCCATTCCCCTATCGCGGCTCGCAGTGATGTCTGCGGCATCGGCTGTCTCCGAGCGCGACGAGCCCCGCGTTGCACTCTATTTCGATAAGCGCTGTTTTTTCCACTCCGCGGCGATGCGGGATGCGACGCGCGTCCTTCGGCGATGCGCAGGCACGGTCCGGCGATGCCAGGCACACGGTACGGCCGGTTCGAAGGTCAACTCGTAAGTGAGGACTTCGTCACAAATCTTGACTGATGATTACATCGTATATGAGGATATCGTCAGTTATCTGAAAGGCGAAGAGGAATGGTCTACGTCAACGTCAACCGGCAAGACAGTGCGCGCTGCCGCACAACGGCAATTTCCGGATGCCGGCAGGACACCCGGCGCGGGGTCGATGCACAACCATCGGTCAGGCAGGCGCGCCCGCATCGGGCTCACCGGGCGGCGCGCCGGACCGCGCGGCGGCAAATGCTGGCTCGTGCTTGGTTGTTGATAATGCGTGCTGTGACGGCGGCGGCGTTTGCCGCTGCGATCGGTTTCGCCGTCGTAGTGCTTGTTCACCCGGCCGGCGCCGACAGCCGGTCGTTCGTCTCCAGTACTCCCCTTCCGCGACCCGGGTCCGACATCCCGGTTTCCTGGGTGGAGCAGGTGGCCGCCGAGGTGCTGCCGAGCGTCGTGATGCTGCAGATCAGCGAGGGTGGCAAATCCGAATTGGGTTCCGGCATCATCGTGACTCCGGATGGGCTGATCATGACCAATTACCATGTCGTGGCGGCGGTCGACGCGAGAGCCTCCGATGCGGGTCGCACCCTGGTGACACTTCATGATGGCCATACTGCCGCGTTCACAGTGATCGCTGCTGATCCACAAAGCGACATCGCAGTCATACGTGCCCAACAGATTTCCGGACTTCGCCCGATCTCCATCGGCTCCTCAGCCAAGCTGCGCGTCGGTGAGCCGGTTGCAGCGGTAGGATCCCCGCTGGGTCTGGACGGCACTGTCACCGCCGGTGTCGTAAGCGCGATAAACCGCCTGGTATGCACTAATTCCGACGCCAACAACGGGTCCGCCTCCTTTGAGGCCATCCAAACCGACGCCGCAATCAACCCGGGTAATTCGGGCGGCCCTCTGGTTGACAGCAACGGCGAGCTCGTCGGCGTGAACTCGGCGGTCACGGTACTGCCAGGTTCGGACGGCTCCGGCGGTATACAGCACGGATCGATCGGCCTTGGTTTTGCCATTCCCGGCGACCGCGCGGTGCGTATCGCCCACGAGCTCATCACCAGCGGTCGGGCATCGCATGCCTGGCTGGGCGCGCAGATAAGCAAGGACACAGCCCTCCACGGCGCGAAGCTCACCGGCGTTACAGGCGGTAGCCCCGCCGCGGCCGCCGGGCTGACTGTTGGCGCGCTGGTCACCAAAATCGATGATGGAGTTATCCCAAGTGGTGACGCCCTGCTCGCCGTGGTGCAGTCCAAGGACCCTGGCGACGCGGTCACCATGGAATTCGTGGACGCTTTTGGTCATCAGAGAACGGCGAAGGTGCGCCTCGGAACCGACCAGGGTTAGCGGTGAGGACTGCCCTTGAATGGAGGAGTACTTGGCCGAGGTGATCGGTGATCAGAAGATCGAACACCAACTTTTATCGAGAAGGTCACCGCGACAGCCACACAAAGCACCACAAGTGCTGGTTCTCAAACCCTATTGCACGTAGCGCTGCTCTGACCAGCAACTCTCCGAATTGTCTCAGTTGGTGTCATCCACCATTAGTCTCAAAACTTGTCACTTTTAGGATGACGCTTATTGTCGTTCATCGAACGGCCTACGATCCTGCGGCAAGGCGGGTTCAGCCGCACAGGGTCCTCACGGTTTACGATTCTCGGATTTCAGCATCCAGGCTGCCTTTTCCAGGGCGTCGATGATCGCGTACAGCAGGTCGGCGGTGGGGGGGTCGGCGGCGTCGACATCTTCGTGGACGGTGCGGATGGTTCCCGACTGCGGCGTAGATCCGAGTGGTCATGAGATCGACCGTGTTTCGGGATGCGCCGGGCCGTCGCCGGCGCCCATCTCGGATTCCAGCATCGCGGTCTGCACCGCCAACCGCTTCAGGCAACTGCCCGGTCGGATCGAGGCGGGGGCTGGCTTAGCCATCGCGGTCGGCCCGCCCCTCCTCGATTGCCGCTGTCAGTCGTTTCGATGGGCCATCGCGTAGTCCCTCAACTGCTTGGAAGCCAGGCTGAAACCGCCGCGGCCGTCCCCACGGTCCACGATTCCGTTGCAGGACACCAGATTGCGGATGCCACCTTCACGCGCCAATTTTGACGGATAATGTGGCGCTTCGCGTCGCCCGTCGGTGGTTGCGATTTCCGCCCACCAGATCGTGTCGGGATCCGACCCCAGCCAGGAGGTAGGGCGCACAAATATCGACGGTGTGTGACTGAACTGCACCGATGACGGCAGCCGGGTGAAGGTCCCCGAAGGTGTCTGCTGATCGACGGCGTACTCGATCAAGTCCTCCATGGTGACCGGCGCGTATTCCTCGGCGTCGAGCGGTTCAACAAGACTTGAGCCCATCATCGCGCACCGAGTCAACGCCACGTCGACATTCCAGTAACCCCCGTTTTCTTCCCGCTCGGACAGGGCCGCAACCACGCCGATGGCGCCGAGGTAACCGGTCAGGTAGTCGTTCATCAACGCGGCGATCACCGTGGGTTCGGGCAAGCCCTCGGAGTTGGCGTGGATGTTGCCGGCCACCGACTGAGCGATTTGTTCGAGTCCGGTGCGTTCTTCCCACGGGGTGCCGATGGCGTATGCCGACACCCGGGCCAGCACCAGGTTGGGGTTGATCTCAGCCAGCGTTTTCTCATCGAGGCCAATGCGCTCGAGTGCACCCGGGCGCAGGCTGCTGATGAGCACATCGGCGCCGGCGAGTAAATGGTGGAAGCGTTCCTTTCCCGAGCTGCCCTTGATGTCACAGGAAATATTTCGTTTCCCCCAGCTCACGTCCAACCACAGCGGAGTTATCCAGTCACCCATCGGTGGCTGGACCTTGATGACGTCCGCGCCCTGCTCAGCCAACAGCCGACCAATCGTGGGACCGGCGACAAGGTGGGTCAGCTCCAACACCCGCACCCCTTCCAGCGGCCGGTGGCGGGCCGCCCCGAGTCGGCGCGTACCGGCGTTGCCCACCTGCTCGATATCGATCATGGGGTGTTTGGCGGTCGCGGCGCCCTGCGGGTGGGCCAGCCATTCGTCGAGACTGCGCACCATGCCCAGCGGAAGAAACAAAGCGGCCACTTCATCCTCGATCTGCTGGGCGGGTTTCTTTTCCACCGCCGCCTGAATCGCCTGCGCGCTGTTGGGGCATCCGAAGTAGTTGAGCAGCCCGTCACGTAGATGCGGATGCAATCCGATCATCGTCAGATACCGCCCATCCCGGGCGCGGTAGGTGCCGTTATCGGGGCCTACCGGCCAGGTATCCATGAGGGTGCAGCAACCGTTCATGAACTGCAATTGAATGGAATTGAGTAGCAGCCCGCACACCCGACGGTTCAGTGTCATGGTTTGCGCCGGCAGTCCGCGCTGGGTGCCGATGTGCTCAACCACCGAGCCGAACGCGCTCATCACCCCCGCGGCGTAGTCGTGAACCTTGACCGGGCTCTTGATGTAGGACGCACCGGGCTCGACCGTGATCTTCGCCGGATCGATGGGAAACGGAAGGGCCGCACCGACCGCGTCGTAGGCCCTTTTCTGTAATGGGTTGGTAATCATGGGATCTCTCCTTCGCTGGTTGTTGACGTGCATGACTAAAGCGCGGATTTCAAAGTCGGCATTAGGCACCCTCGGTATGAGGTGGGTCGCTATGCGCTGGCTGGCGGGCTCCGGCCAGCGACCGACTCTGCAGGTTGTGGACCGATTTCGGCGAGGTCAGCGTCGGGGTCGGTGATCGCGGCGCGCTGCTCGGCGGTCAGGTGCGTGCCGATGAGCCGGTCGGCGCGGCCCAGGTCTTGGTCGCGACCGATCGACAGCACGCCGCGCAGCTCGTCTCGGTCGAGGTACCAGATCGAGAACGCACCTTCCTCGGGTTCTCCGCGCTCGATTCGGGTGTCGCCGGCGACGACACCGTGGAAGCGGAGCGTCACCCAGTCGGCGAGGTCGGACCAGAATGTGGGGATCGCGGTGTAGGGGTGGTTGCCGCCGAGCATGTTGGCGGCGGCCGCGCGGCCTTGTCCGGCGGCGACGTCCCAGTGTTCGACCCGCGCCCGCCGCCGATGCGCCGCCGAGTCCCACTCGCACATATCGCCGGCGGCGAAGATCCCGGGCGCCGAGGTGCGCAGCTGCGCGTCGCAGTGCACGCCGCCGGTGTCGCCGAGTCGCAGGCCCGCGCCGCGGGCGAGCCGCACGTCGGGCTGGGCGCCGACGCCGACGACGACGGCCTGGGCGGCAAGGGTGCGGCCCGCTCGGGTGACGACACGGGTGACGCGGCTGCCGTCGCCCTCGAAGCGCTCGAGTTCGTCACCGGCCACGAAGCGGACTCCGCGCTGCTCCAGCACGTCTTGCAGGAAGAGCCCGCCCCAGCCGCCGAGGTGATGCTCGAAGCAGGTGTTCTCGCGCATCAGCACGGTGCAGCGCTTGCCGGCGGCCGTCAGGGTGGCGGCCACCTCGCAGCCGATGTAGGAGCCGCCGACCAGCACGACTTCGCCGGCGTGTTCGACGTCGCGGCGGATCGCGTCGGCGTTGCCGAGCGCGCGCAGGTAGTGGATGCCGGCCAGCGACGAGCCTTCACAGGTGATCCGGCGAACCGTCGCACCGGTCGCGAGCAACGCCTGGCCGAACGACACCTCGTCGCGGCTGGACAGCCGGGCGGTGCGCGCCGCGGTGTCCAGGCCGGTGACGCTGGTACCGGTGCGCAGCTCGATCGCCCGGCTTACCCACCAGTTCACCGTGCGCAGGTGGGTGGCGTCGCGGGACTGTGCGCCGCGCAGGTAGGACTTTGAGCACAGGGTGCGGTCATAGGGCGGGTCGAGCTCGCGCGAGGTGACCAGGATGCTCGCAGCCGGGTCCAGCTCCCGCAGGCGCTCCGCGCACGCGACGGCCGCGGGGCCGCCGCCGATGATGAGGTGATCGACATCGGGGCGACCGACGGCGTTGCTCATTGCTCGACCGCCTCGGTGACCGGACGGCGGGGCGCTCCGTCGACGGCCGCCCCGATGTCGGGTTCGGCGGGCGCGGCCACATCGCCGCGCACGTAGTTCGGCAGGTCCGTCGCCGGTTGCGCCTGCCACGGGAAGCGGCCGCGGCGCTTGTTGGCCGCGTAGCTGAGCCTGCCGAAGCGGTTGTGCAGGTGCCAGACCAGGCCCATCGAGGCCGGGTGTGGCGCCATCCAGAACCCGGACGGGATGGGCTCCAGCGGCGTCGCCGACCCCACTCCGACGCTCGCCGCGACGTAGCCTTCCCCGTCGTCGTAGCCGAGCTTCGCCAGGATGGTTCCGTCCCGTTCGACGACCTGGCTCTCGCCGACGAAGATCGTCGGCCACGGCACGCCGGGCATGAGCGGTGTGCGCGAGCGCACGGCTCCGACGTGGGAGGCGATCACCGCGGGCGCGCCGACGGCGCGCGCGAGCCTGGCCGGCATCTCGCGAGCGACGGCGACGTTGTATTGGTGGTCGCGGCCGAACCAGGGGTCCAGCGGCGGCCAGTTCGGGTATGACCACCAGTTGCTGCCGCCGGCCAGCAGCGCCACCTTGCCGCGCAACCGACGCGCGGTACGGCTGCGATCCCACTCGAAGCCCACCGGGCAGCCGAGGGTGCCGAGCCGGGTGGTGAACAGGCCGTCATCGTGGCCCGGTGTGTAGTAGTGGTTCTCCCACATCGACGGCTGGTCTTTGTCGTGCAGGTGGGTGGTGCCGTCGGGCTCGGCCAGCGCGTACGTGCCGCGGGTGTCGTCGCCCCGGCGGGCGATGAACCCACCGCCGACCAGGCAGTCGAGCTCCCGACCCAGCCGCACCAGCAGCTGGTAGGGCGCGCCGTCGACCGGTCGGGCGACCGCACGCAGGCTCGGGTGGTAGACGGTCGGCGAGGTCATCGCTTCCGGCGCGACGATGACGTCGGGGCTGTGCTCGCGATGCGCTTGGCGGATCAGATCCTCGATCCGGGCCAGGTTGCGGTCTACCTCGCCGATTTCCAGCCGCGGCTGGATTGCCGCAACCGTGATCCGCTGGCCGGTTTCCGGTTTGCCGGATGTGGCGGTGTCGGTCGCCGTGGTGCTCACGCCGCACCCACCTTCGGGGTCGTTACGGGCCGGCGCAGCGTGGTTTGCGGCGACCAGCCGTTGCGGCCCCAGCGAGAGAATCGTCGGTAGTCGGCGCGGCGCCCGCTGTGCACGATCGCGAGGTCGCGGCGCAGCAGGGCTTCGTAGCGCAACTCGTCGAGAACTTCGCGGGCGAGCGCCGCCCGGTCGGCGTGCGGCCGCCGCGCGGCGCGCCATGTCCAGCGGGCCAGTCGGCGCGGGGTGAAGAACTTTCGCGGATCACGCTGCCGGGCGACGACCTGCATGAACTCACCCGAGATGCCCGCGTCGGCGAGCAGGTCCACGAACTGGTCGGCCAGATTCGCGTCGGCGTCAAGCTCGCGATACATCTCGGCCTGCAGCTGGTTGATCGGGTTGGTGCGGGTCTCGCGCTGGCCGAGGTAGTAGCTGGGCAGGCATTCCTTGTCGCGGTTGAGCTCCCACCGGAACAACTCGCGGTCGAGCCGCTGCGGGTCGTCGAGCCAGTCGGCGGTGGCGTCGCCGAGCAGGCGCCCGAAGCGCAGCGCGTCGCGAATCCCCTGCGCCAGCACCGGGTCCTTGAAGTGCCCGGCGTCGCCGACCAACGCCCAGCCCGGCCCGCTGGAGACCCGGAAGTAGGCGGTGGTGTCGTCGGCCGAGCGCAGCTTGGTGATCGGTTCACAACCCGCCAGGCGTGCCTTCAGCTCCGGGAAGTTCTCCAGCTTGCGGTTCCACATCTGCGGGTCGCGGCGGAACTGCTTGATCTCCTCCTTGGGCGGCATGAACAGGACAAGGCCCACATTGTCCTCGTTGGGGAAGTAGAACCCGAGGGTGTCGCCGCTCTGCCAGCGCCGCACGGTGTCACGCTCCTCGGGGCCACGCGGATCCTTGACGTACATGAACACCAGGCCCCGCCCGTTCTCCGACTCGCGGTAGGGCTTTTCCACGCCGAGCAGCCTCGCCATCGTCGAGCGCCGCCCGTCGGCGCCGACGACCAGTTTCGCGCGGATCTCGTGCAGCGCGCCGTCGGAGCTCTTGTAGCGCACGCCGGCGGCGCGGCCACCGGCCCACACCACATCCACGACCTCGACGCCTTCGCGAACCTCGGCGCCCGCCTCCCGCGCGGTCTCCACCAACGCCAGATCCAGGCCGGGGCGCCGCGTGTTCAACCCGTAGTCGATCCCGTTGACCGGCGCCATCCTCCCGTGCGGCGCCAGGCGCTGCCCGGTGCGCGGCAGCACGACGGTGTTCGGATAGCCCACCCGCCACTCCGGTGCGCCGACCGCCCGCACCCGATCCAACGCGCCGAGCCACTTCAGCTCGGCGACGCCGGTCGCGAACAGCACGTGCGTCGAGATCGTGTCCGACGGGAACTTCGCCCGATCCAGCGCGATCACCTTGCTGCCCCGACGCGCCAGCGTGATCGCGGTCGCCGCGCCGGCGATCCGCGCGCCGACCACCACCGCGTCGACCTCTTCTCGTGACACCACCGTGTCGGTGAATTGCTCCATTTCTTGTTGCCTCGCTCGTTCGCTGTTTCAGATCGTCGGGCGGTCGCGGTGACCAGCCCGTCGGTGCTTCGAAACTAAAATCGCAACGACGACGCGACAATTCGCCGATCTACCGATTGCCATCGGTAGATTGACCGGTTTTTGCTGATTGGGCTACGTGTGTCGCGGACGCGCTACGTGGACACCCGGTGACCCAGGCGTGCGGCACGGGCCACCGCCTCGGCCCGATTGGCCGCCCGCAGCTTGCCCAGGATGTGCTCCACGTGGCTTTTGACCGTGTGCTCGCTGACGACGAGCCGCGCGGCGATCCCGGCGTTCGTCGCGCCGGTGGCCATCAGCGCCAGCACCTCGCGCTCGCGGCGGGTCAGCCTGGCCAACGCCGCATCTTGCGGCGCGCCGCTGCGGGCCGGCTCGGCAGTCGCCGCCGGCTCGTGCTGCAGGCCCGCGGTTTCGGGCGCCCGCGGCCGCCAGAGCTCGGCGCCCCGGAAGTTCGCGACCGTCTCTTCGGTTTCCCGCACCAGGTTTCGCACCGCGGTGCGCTGGGCGTGCAACCGTTCGAGCAGCAGCCCGCGCTCCAGGTCACGACCAAGGCCGCTGACGAACGCCGCCGCGACGTCACGGTCGAGCGCGTCGACGTCGCGGCCGCGGAAGTACATGTCGGCCTGCATGATCCCGACCGCTTCGCCGCCGACCAGCACCGGGGTCGACGCATAGCTCGTCGGCGCGAACTTATGCACCATCGGCGCCCACGCATGGGGGTCGTGCATCGGATCCAGGGCCAGCGCCGGCCTCCGGTTGTGCGCGACCTGCCACTCCAACAGCCCCGGCCCGAGCGGCGCGGGATGCTGCACGCTGTGCGCGTGGCAGTCACGGGCCCAGCCCTCCTCGGTCCGGAAGTGGGTGGCGACCGCCTCCATCCGGTTCTCGCGGAACCGCAACACCAACGCCCGGTCGAAACCGCCCCCCTCGACCAGCTCGCGCACCGCCCGCCGTAACCGATCGTCGACGCTGTCCTCGCGGTCACCGACGTCGTGTCCGATCGCTCCCAACGCGACGACCGCCCGGTCGAGTGCAGCCTCGCGCACCCGCCCGTGCAGGCGCTGCAGCTCGACGGCCAGGTCGGCGAGCCGAGCGAGCTGCTCGCCGGACAGCCCGTGCTGTTCGGCGTGCAGCCGATCGAGGATCCCGGCGACCGCGGCGATCAGCACCTGCTCCGCGCCCTCGAGCCCGTCGGCGCCGTTGGGCAGCGGTCCGACCGCAACATAGCGGCGCGCCCGCGCCAACGCGTCGGCCACCTCGCGTCGCAAGACGCCGCGGCGATGCGCCGCCGCGGCCAGCGTGCGGTCGGGGCCCGACACCGGGGCCAGGTCGAGCGGCATAACCGCTGGAGTTTACTCCGCAGGGGGTGCTCCGATGGCTACGCGAGCGGTCCGCAGAAGGTCCTGCCCCGCCACGCGCCGTCCGCGCTGAGCACCCGGAATCGAACGAACAATTCCTCATCGAACCACCGGTGCTCACGTGCGCCCCGCTGGACGGCGCCGTGCGGCGCGTCGTGGTAGCCGAACCGCTGCATCTCGGGCAGCGAACGCCACATCGAGAAGGTGGCGCCGATGCGCACCGGGCGGTTTGTCATCCCGATCGACAGCAGCACGCCGGGCCCGCGGTCGAGCTGACGGGCGATCCGCGGGAGCGACCAGGCGTACATCTTCGGCGCGACCGCGTAACGCACCGCGACCCTGGTCAGAACGGCCATAGGCCCGGGGTCACGACCGCCGGGAACGGGGTCCAGCAGCTCACGTCCATCCCAGGCGCCCTTGACCCGAGTGGCCCGCAGGCGCACCAACAGCAGCTCGCGAGCCGATTCCCGCCAGTCGCCGAACGTTTCCTCGGACAGGTGCTCATCCAGGGCAGCCTCGTCCTCCCACACGGTGAACAGTGCGCTGCGGCTCGGGCTGAACGCCGGGAACGCGACACCACCAGGGCCGCTGGTCGTCAGCATCGCCTGGCTGAAGCGAACCCCAGGTACCTTGCTGAGGGCGGCCCCGGCGTGCCGCAGATGCGCCGCGTTGGCGGCGATGCTCCGGTGCCGCATCAGCAGCAGCGATGCGACGTGCGGCGCGCTCACGGCCTCAATCGTCCAGCGGGACGAAGTCGGTCTTGCGGGCGCCGCACACCGGGCACAACCAGTCCTGCGGGATGTCCTCGAACGCGGTGCCCGGAGGAATCCCGGCCTCCGGGTCGCCCTCGACCGGGTCGTAGATCTCGCCGCACGGCTCACACAGCCACCGCCGTGTCACGGTCCCGCTGCTCATCTCGACTGCCTCCTTCTTGTTGTCCAATGCGTTTCGGAGTCGATCCGACCGTAGGCTCGCCCCGCCTGGCCGAGCATCCGCCGAACTACCGATTTGCGTCGGTGACCCGACCGCTGCTGAGCGGATTGAGGGGGGCCGGACATGCCCGCCGCTGCGCGGGTTTCATTAAGCCAGCTGCAGATTCGTTCGTTGCATTAGTTTCGCGCTGCTGAGGAGGGCCGGTGGCGTGGGCCGCCCTAATTCCCAGTTTCGTGTCGCATGCCACACCGGACCGACATCTCAATTGGGATTGAGATACGGATCGTTGAGAATCTACAGCGGTGTAGCGGTTTCATTTGACGTGGCGGATGGCGATGCCTCTACCGGTTGCGTCCCGTCGAGTGGTGTAACTCTCGGCGGGTGTTTCGCCTGAGACTCTGTGGTTGTCCACTATGCCGTGATGGCGGCGGGGACGGCAACGGATTGGTCGTCGCGTTCGGTCGGGTGCAGTAGGGCCAGGGTGGATTCGGATAGGTAGCGTTTGTCGGCGACCTGCCATTCGTCGTGGGCTTCGACGAGGACCGAGCCGGCCAGCCGCAACAGGGCGGCGGGGTTTGGGAAGACGCCGACGACGTCGGTGCGGCGTTTGATCTCCTTGTTGAGTCGTTCGAGCGGGTTGGTGGACCAGATCTTTTTCCAGTGCGGGACAGGGAAATCGGCGAATGCTGTGATGTCGTCGCCGGCGTCGCGCAACATCGATTCCACGTTAGGTAGTTGACGACCGAGCATGTGCGCGATGGTGTCGAGTTGTTCGCGAACGTGGGCGGCGTCGGGTTGGGCGAAGATGGTGCGGATCGCGGCGGCGACCATCTCGGCAGATCCCTTGGGGACTTGGGCCAACACGTTGCGCAGGAAATGTACCCGGCATCGTTGCCAGGAGGAGCCGATCAGGATCGCCTCGATCGCGCCGCGCAGCCCGCTGTGGGCATCAGAGATGACCAGCTGCACCCCGACCAGCCCGCGCGATTTCAGCGAGCGCAAAAACGCCGTCCAAAACGCGCCGTCCTCGGAGTCGCCGACCTGGAAGCCCAGCACTTCGCGGCGCCCGTCGGCGGCCACCCCGGTGGCGATCACCACCGCCTGGGACACCACCCGATGATTGACCCTGGCCTTGCAGTAGGTGGCGTCTAAGAACACGTAGGGGAACCGCTGATCGGCCAATGGTCGGTCGCGAAAGGCGGCGACTTCGGTGTCCAGGTCGGCGCAGATGCGCGACACCTCGCTTTTGGAAATCCCCGAATCGGCACCCAGGGCCTTGACCAAATCGTCGACCTTGCGCGTCGAGGTGCCGTGGAGATAGGCCTCCATCACTACCGCGAACAAGCACTGGTCCATCGGCCAGATTGCCCGGCCGACAACGTCCGCGGAATCGGTGTTGGGCCGAAGGCTTGCTGCCGGGCGGCTCGCCCCCAGCACCGCCGCGCCGGCGGATATGTGGCCGGCCCAGGCGATCGCTGCCACGCCAGCTAACATCATGCCTCATCGAGCGTGGGGAACAGCAGTTCTGAGACGAGTAGCTGCACTGCCGCGGCGACCGGGATCGCCACCAGCGCCCCGACCACCCCCAGCAGCGCCGCGCCGAGGAGAACGGCCACCACGGTAACACCGCCCGGCACCCTCACTGCCCGACCGATGATCTTCGGAGTCAAAAGGTAATCCTCGGCCAACCGGAACACGACGTAGAACGCCACTGTCGCGATGCTGACCGGAATCGAGACGGTCACGGCCACCAGGGCGACCACGAACCCGCCGACTGTTGAGCCGTAGGGGAAAAGATCCACGATCGCGACAAACGCCCCGAGCAGCAACGCATATGGGACATGGAAGATGAAGCACCACACAAATGTCGCCGCCCCGGCGATCAGCGAGGTCAGCACATTGCCGAATACGTAGTCACCGACCTTGGCCATCACCTCGTCACCGATGAGAATCGCGCGCGGCCGGCGGGAGTTCGGCACAAACCGGTACATCGTCGCCCGGACACGCCGCATATCGGCCAAGAAATAGACCGTGAGGACAGCCACGATCCCGAGGTGCGACACAGCCCCGAACACCGTCTCTCCGGCTTTGACAAGGCCGCCGACCGCCGGTGCACCTGGGCCGTGAATCATGTCGGTGATGCGTTGTTGCACATGGAAGCGTTCGTTGAGTCTGCCGATCACCGTCGAGTGGTTCTGAGCCTGCTGCAGATAGTGCGGGGCCTGTTCGATCAATTCACGCCCTTCCTGCACAAGTGGGGGAATCGCGGCCGCCACCGCCGCGGCGAGGACACCGAACACCACCACGACCACCAGGCTGACCGCCGCCCATCGCGGGAGTTTCCGGTTCACCAGCCCCGACACCGCGGGCTCAAGCCCCAACGCAAAGAACATCGCCGCGCCGATCAATACCAGCACCGAGGACACGGAGCCGAGGACACGCACCGCCCCATACGTGACGGCCACGCCCGCCGAGGCCATCAACCCCAGATAGAACGGGGAACCCCGATCGAATCGCTGATTCCGTGCGCCGAACGGCTGGCTATCTGACCGAAGTTGCGCCGCAGTCTGTTCGGCGGTGGCAATCGCCCCTTCATCGTGGCTGTGCGGTCGACCCACGCGGCGGTGATGACCCTGGTCGGCAAGGCCGTGATCGATGGGTTGACCGCTCCGGATGTTATTCAATGTCGGAACCCCATTCGTCAGTAGGAATCGAACTGCCGCGTGCGCGGCGGCCTTTCAACAGTGACGCCGAGATATCGCCTCCGGGCGCGAATGACGGATTCTGGTTCCCACCATGACCGTCCGGACACTGGCAGAACCGGCGCCTCCTCATCAGCGACGGCGCCACGCTGGCGGTGGCGTGATCGGTACTTGCGGAGTGGTGACGAATCGTCAGAAAGCGTTGTCGGCACAAAGGTTTGGGACGAAGGTATCTCAGCCAAGGCCTCGCAAGCGTTTCGTCTGGTGGTCGTACTCCGCGGCGGCCCCATTCGGGCCCGATAGGGTCGACTACGGCATAGGTTGAAACAATGAAGATGGGTGAGCGACACACGTCGCGGGGGCTGCGGCAAATCACTGAGGGCCTCGGTGTGCTGGACGCGGAAGTGTTCCAGGCGGTCGCGAACTCAAGCAGTCCGCTGCTGGACACAGCGATGCCCGCGCTGACCCGTGCCGCCGACCACGCCAAGCTGTGGCTCGCGATCGCGGCGGGCCTCGCAATGTCGGGCAGCCGCTCGGCTCACCGCGGCGCGGGCCGTGGAGTCGTCAGCCTGGCGGTGACCAGTTTGATCACCAATCAACTGGCTAAGCGCGCCTGGCACCGCAACCGCCCCGGGCACCGGTCCGTTCCGCTCGCGCGGCGCCTGCGCCGCTACCCGACGTCCGACTCGCTGCCCTCGGGTCACGCCGCCAGTGCTGCCGCCTTTGTGGTCGGCGTCGGGCTGGAAAACCCGACGCTGGGAATCCTCCTCGCAGTCCTCGCATGGCTGGTCGGGTTCTCGCGCGTCGTGACAGGCGCGCACTACCCCGGTGACGTGTTGGCAGGCTTCGGTATCGGCTCAGCGATCGCCGGGTTGGGCGGTCGTCTCGTTCCCCCGATCGTCGCGCCCCGATTGCCCATCGCCGATCCGCTGCGTATCGATGCCCCGCCCCGGCCGGACGGTGCGGGCGTGGTCCTGGTGGTTAACCCCGCAGCGGGCAGCGGCAACGGCGAACGCGTGATCGCCCAGGTGCGCAGGGAACTGCCCAAAGCCGAGATTGTGACCCTCGGCGCGAGCGACAACCTGGAAGAGGTGCTACGTGGAGCCGCGCATCGTGCCGAAGTGCTGGGCATCGGCGGTGGCGACGGAACCGTCGCATGCGCGGCGGCAGTAGCGGTGCGCACCGGGCGCCCGCTGGCGGTTTTCCCAGCCGGCACCTTCAACCACTTTGCCAAGGACATAGGCTGTGACAACGCGGCCAGCACCGTCCGGGCGATACGGGCGGGCACTGTCTCCTGCGTTGACCTGGTGTGCTTCAACGACGCACGAATGGTCCTCAACACCGCCAGCATTGGCGCCTACCATCAACGACTACACGACGGTGGGCTGGAGCGCACTCCCGCCGCGGCACCGGCTCATCAGCGCCGAGCCCCGAAAGGTGCGGTTTCCCGACGTCGAATTCACCGGCGTCGCGCTGGCCGAGTTCCTGTCCGACCTGGCCAAAAAGGTCCAGACCAATACCGCGACCCTGACCCAGTACAAGCGCCTCCACCGGACCGCTGCGTTGGCGGCCGCGGATGTCCAGCCCGCGGCCCCGCTGAGCCGGGTCGAGATGTGGCGCCAGATCGAGCAAGACCTCGACCCCAAGACCACCTTATTGGTGGAAACCGGTGATTCCTGGCTCAACGGCATGTACGCGCGGCTGCCCGGTGGCGCCAGGTTCGAGATCGAGATGCAATACGGCTCGATCGGCTGGTCGGTCCCCGCCAGCTTCGGCTATGGGATGGGCCTCGAGCCCGACCGGCACCTGATCTCGGTCATCGGCGACGGGTCCTTCCAACTGACCGCCCAAGAAGTGTCCAACATGATCCGCCACGGCCAAGAGACCCTCATCTTCCTGGTCAACAATCACGGGTATGTGATCGAGTCCGCGATCCATGACGGTCCCTACAACTACTACAAGAACTGGGACTACGCTGGCCTGATCGCCGCGTTCAACGCAGAAGACGGCGCCGGACTCGGGCTAACCGCAACCACCGCAGGAGAACTGGCCGACGCGATCGGCAAAGCCCGCGCGCATACGGGCGGGCCGGTCCTGATCGAATGCCAGATTCCCAACGACGACGCCAGCCCTGAGCTCATCTCCTGGGGGTCCAAGGTGGCTCGTGTCAATGCCCGCCCATACCGAGACTAGTGGATTAATTCGACTGCGCTACCTGCGCACGCTGGCCGGGATTTGGTCGGCGGTCATGGTCCACGACTAGCGGGGGAGGCGCCCGAATGCCGGCGTGGCGCTGACCCACCTAGATGTGGGTGCCACGGATCATCTCCGAGCTCGGCCAGGCGCGCGCTGGGCCGAGCCGCACGGCTACACCGTGCTCAGCGGCTGGTATGCGGCCGGACGCCGTTCGACTACGTGCTCATTCCGCGCTGCCTTCTTGCAATATGATTGTCGATACCGTCATTCGCCATGTTCTCCTCAGTCACCGGATTTGGTGAAAACATCAGAATTGAGGATTTCTGTTAAACTGGCTAGTGTCTGGGCGAGCCAACCAGGCGCGAGCCAAGTGAGAACGAGGTGGACGACGTGGTGGATGGTGGTGGCGAGCCGCAGAACCGCCTGGAACGGCGCAAACAGCGCACCCGCGCCGCATTGATCAACGCCGCGCAGGGCTTCATCGCCGCAGGCAAGCTGAGTGTGCCGGTGCTGGACATCACCCAGGCCGCCGATGTCGGCATGGGGTCGTTTTACAACCACTTCGACAGCAAGGAACAACTGTTCCAGGCGGCGGTTACAGACGTCTTCGACGCCTATGGGGCGGTGCTTGACAGCCTGCCCGACGTGGAGGATCCAGCCGAGACGTTTGCACGCAGCTTCCGGTTAGCCGGTCGTTTCTTTCGGCGCCGCCCGCAGGAATGCCGTGTGCTGCTCAATGTCGGCCTGGGACCAATCCTGTCGGACCGGGGTCTGGCGCCGCGGGCGCTGCGCGACATCATCGCCGCCAACCGGGCCCGCCGCTTTAACGTCGCTGATCCCCAACTCGCGCTGGCCATGGCCGCCGGAACGCTGCTGGCGCTGGGCCAACTGCTGCAAGACCAGCCTGAGCGTGACGGCGCGCAGGCCAGCGACCAGATGGCCGAAGACCTGCTGTGCATCTTCGGGGTACCGGCCGCGGAGGCCCGCGAGATCTGCAGCCGACCCCTCCCCGACATTGCCGGCATCACCGAAGCCGGGTCGGCGGCATGAAGGGGAGTGCATGTCATTCCGCCGGGGGGTGGAGCCTGCGCGTTCAGCGGGTGCTTTGGAGGTAGGCCAGCGCGGCTTGCGCCGCGTTGGCGCCGCACATGCCATGCGCGCCCGGTCCCGGTGGGGTGGCAGCCGAGCAGATGTACCTGCCCGGCGACCCAATAGTATACGGCGACAGCGTGATTCGCGGACCGAACGTCAGCTGGCGAATATCCTTGGCGCCGGTCATGATGTCGCCGCCGACATAGTTGGGGTTGTAGGCGGCCATCTGCGTCGTCGACCGAACTGCTGAGCCGACGATGCGATCCCGGAAACCGGGGGCGAACCGCTCAATCTGGGTGATGATCGCCTCGGTCGCGTCGCCGGTGTAGCCGTTCGGGACGTGCGCGTAGCTCCACACCGGGTGAACGTTGCCCACCGAGCGTTGCGGGTCGGCCAGATACTGCTGACCGACCAGAACGAACGGCCGCTCGGGCATGCGTCCCGCGTGGATGTCACGCTCGGTTGCGGCAAGTTCGGCGTAGGTCCCGGCCAGGTGCACGGTGCCTGCGCGGTGGGCGTCCGGGTTCGTCCAGGGCACACCGCCGTCGACGGCGAAGTCGACTTTGAATGCACCCGGACCGCGCCGGAACTTGGTGAAAGCGCGGGCAACTCGGCGTGGAAGACGGTCGCCGAGGATCGCGGCGACGGCGCTCGGCGCCAGATCGAACATCGTGACATCTGCCGGCGGCAACTGCGACGCCGATTGGACCCGGACCCCAGTTTCGATCTTGCCGCCCAAGTCACCCAGCAGCGCCACCATCGCATTGGTAATCGACTGCGATCCACCTTCGGCAACCGCCCAGCCGTGTCGGTGGCCGGCCGCGATGATGCCCATGCCGATCGCGGAGGTCATCGGGTAGTGCAGCGGCCGGAAGGCATGGGCCGCAACGCCTCCGAACAAGGCGCGGCCCTCACCGGTGCGGAACAGCCGGGCAAACGCGGACGCGGGAAGCACGGTGGGTGCACCGAACCGGGCCAACATCAGCGGATGGTGCGGGAACCGCAGGAGGGGCCGCATGATGTCCTCGCTGAGTGCGTCGAACTTAGCGGCCGGGTAGCCGAACGTGAGCTGCCATCGAGACCCGTCGCGTCCGAGACCGGCCGCGGTTTGCTCCACCGAGCGGTGCAGCACGCCGGCCGTGCCGCCGTCGAGCGGGTGGACACAATCGATCTCCGGCCAACGCCACGACAATCCGTACCGCTGCAGACTGAAGCGGCTGAAGAACTGCGAGCCGATCGCCATCGGGTGGATCGCCGAGCAGTGGTCGTGCAGCAGGCCGGGGACGATGGCTTCGCTGCTGCGGGCGCCGCCGCCGACCTCGTCGGCGGCTTCGAGGACGGTGACCGAAACACCCTCGGCGGCCAAGGCTATGGCGGCGGCGAGCCCGTTGGGCCCGCCGCCCACCACGATCGCGGTAGTCATGTGCGCCGCTCCTCCTCATCGCTTCGCTCTGCATCGTCGGCGGCGCGAGTCATGCCAACGCTCCGCGCTTACTGTCGCCCAGCGACCAGGTCACCTGGAGCGGGATGGGGCCGTTGGGCAGCCAGGGCTGTTCGGCGACCGCGTCGGACACCTTCCATGTGCCGCGCTCGACCACCCCGAGTGCGGCGTCGATCAGTTGGTAGTGCTGAACCCCGCTGCCGAAGGCCTCGGACTCCACCCAGGCAATCACGCACTCGCCCGGCTCGAAGGCGGCTTCGCGCTGCACGGCCTGGATCATGTCTGCGTTGTGCAGGTGGCCGTCGCCGAAGTTGAAGCCGATCAGCGAGTTGCAGACGAACTCACCCTCTCGCACCGTTCGGACGTCGATGTCGGGCAGATGGGTCAACAGCAGCGAGTACAGGCCGCGAGCCTGGCTGTGCATGCTTCGCCACGCTGTCGTCTTCTGCAGGGTGATCTCCGCCCACTTTGGCTCGTAGCCGGCCGCAATGAACTGGTCGATCTGGTTGGACGCCGAGCGGGTGACCTTGTTCAGCTTCTGCTCGGCACCGGGCGCGAAGGTCCATAGCGCCGAGGCCCAGTTGCCCGCGTACTGCCGCATCGAGGGCAGGAAGGACACCTTGTCCGGTCGCAGATTGCCCAGCACCGGGTAGAACAGCAGCGCGGCGGCGACGATGAGAGCCAGCCAGGGCGGAGTCATGTTCCACGGGGCGTATCCGTTCCAGTTCGGGAAGCCGAGGAACAGGAAGATCGTGGTGTAGCCGAAGACCACGTTCCATTCCAGCGGCACCGCAAGCGGGAAGGTCGAGATGATGAACAGGTGGAAGCCCACCATGAACAGCGCCGCAGCCAGCGTCAGCCACTTATTGGTGGAGAAGAACAGGACCAGCGGAGCCACAATCTCGACCGTGGTGCCATTGACGTGTGCCATGAAGTCCGCCAGCCGCGAAGGCCGCAGATCGCGCGGGAAGTTGCGATAGTGTGCCCGCCGCAACCATTTGAACGCATATGGCGTATTGCTGACCATCGGCCCAATGACGTTGGAGAAGTGTTTACCGAACTTCGACCAGCCGGCACCGACCCAAACCACCACGATCACCATCTTCAGCGCGATGATCATGTTGACGAACGGCAAGACTGCGAAGATGACCAGGACCGGTAAGTATTGCTCGCCACGGGAGGCCAGGAAGATGGTCTTGTCCCGCAGACCGTTCAGCACCAGCAGCACGATCGGCGCGATCAGCAGGGCGGGGTTCACCAGACCGGATGTGTTGTCCGGCACCGCCTTCGAGAGCGAGTCGCTGTGCACGCCCGGTGACAGCAACGGCACGGCCAAGCTCACCAGCAGTGCCACGTAGAGCCCGATGTCGAACCAGGTGCGCCGGTCGCCGTTGGTGAACGGCACCCACTCCCACGGGCGCAGCCGGATGGTTCCCGGTCGGGCCCAGAACAGGATGCCGCCGGTCATCGGCTTGGCTTTGCCGGCCAACGGGCCCCAGGAGCCGGCCACGCCAATGGCCTCGAGCAGTACGGTCCACAGGATTACCTTCTGGTAGACGATCGGTTGGTTCCACCATTCGGTCACATGCCAGAAGGCGGGTAGTCCCGACGTCAACGTCGCGACCGTGATGCCACCGATCGCGAAGAAGACGACCAGCTTCACGATGTACATGGTGTGGATCCACTTCGGTGACCCGAAGCCGTTTTCGGCCCAATCGGCGGCGAGGATCCGCATCCGCTCCATCAGCGGCTTCTTCAAGAAGGTGTCCGGATCAACCTCCGGAAGATAGGGCTTAATGAATCCCATGTGTCTACGCTCCTTCTGACCTTCGTTGGCGAGAGTGTGCACAACATTAGAGATGACGCGCGGCTTTAAACAGTCGCGAATCGACAAAGCCACGCGCCGCTGTTATCGCTCACAGACAACCCAGCGTCTAACGTCATTGAGGTGAAGAAATCGGGCCTCGACAGCGGAATCGAGGTAAGCAGTTACGTCGCAGAGGTCGCGAGCCGATTGCATGGCCGCGTGGTGGCGCTGTCGTCGGCGCTCCGTCAAGCCCTCGAGGATCAGATCCCCGAGCTGCGCGGCGATGCAGCGCTGGTCGAGTTACTCGGGACCAGCGTTGAGGGCAATGTCGATACGGTCTTGCACGCGTTGCGCTACGACATCGCTGTCGAGCGTGTCGAGGCGCCCACCGCAGCGCTGGAGTACGCCCGCCGGCTGGCACAGCGCGGAGTGCCCGTCAACGCGCTGGTTCGCGCCTATCGGCTCGGTCAGCGCCAGATAAATGAAGTCGTTTTCGCTGAATTGCGCGTCATCGATATCCCGGAAGCCATGCACGTGGAGGTGATCGAGGCGATCACCGGCACGTTGTTCGAGTACATCGACTGGATGTCGCAGCAAGTCGTCGCTGTCTACGAAGACGAACGTGAACGCTGGCTGGAGAACCAGAACAGTCTTCGTGGCCTGCGGGTGCGCGAGGTCCTGACCGCGAACAAGACCATCGATATAGATGCGGCAATCACATCGATTCGTTACCCGCTTCGGTGGCACCATCTGGCGCTGGTGATGTGGTACCCGGACCCGGGCGCAGAGGGCGACGAGCTTGGCCGGCTGCAAAAGTTTCTCCGCGAACTGGGCGAAGCGGCCGGCGCCGATGGCAACCCGCTCTTCGTCGCCGCCGATCGAAGCTGTGGCTGGGGGTGGCTGGCGTTTCGCGCCTTGGTGGCCGATGCCGTGGTGAAGGTCCGCCGGTTCGCGCAGACCCGACCGAATTCACCGAACGTGGCGATCGGCACGATGGCCGGCGGCGTCGACGGCTTTCGCCGCTCACACCGGGAGGCGGAGACCGCCCGCAGCGTAGCGGTGATCGCCAAGCGGCCGGAGCCGACGGTGATCTCGGCGACCGATCCGGGCTTGTCCGTGGTAGCGCGTCTTGGTGCCGACGTGGTCGCCACCTGCGATTGGGTGGCGACGGTGCTTGGGGACCTCGCGACCGATAACGAGAACGACGCGCGGCTGCGTGAGACGTTGCGCGTGTTTCTGGGCTGCGGTTCCAGCTACAAGGCGGCCGCCGAGGAACTCAACTTGCATTTCAACTCGGTGAAGTATCGGGTGGGTCGCGCCGTCGCGCGACGTGGTCGGGAGATCGGCAGCGATCGGCTCGACATAGAACTCGCGCTGCTCGCCTGCCACTGGTATGGCGCCGCGGTTCTGCAGCCGGATGCTTCATAGACCAGCCGGGGCCGCACCGATA
>NZ_JBKQTQ010000194.1:0-10574 GCF_052143115.1 Mycobacterium sp. | reverse complement strand
ACGTCCGCTGCCGCTCACCGAGCGGGGGTGTCGCACCCGCGCATCGATCGTCGATGCCGCGGCCACCTTGATGTATCAGCGTGGGGTCTGCGCGACCAGCCTCGACGACGTGCTGGCCGCGGCGGGTTCGGGCAAATCGCAGCTATATCAGTATTTCGCCGACAAAGCCGACATGGTCGCCGCGGTGATCGAGCGGCAACTGGAAAATCGTGCTCGCGATCTTCAGACACCGCGCCGAACTGAGTGCTGCGCTGATGTTCACCAGCGGTCCATAGGCCGGCGAGCAGATTGGCACCTACCAGGGCGAGCCTCTCTACCACGCAAGCCTCGACAGTGCTGAATATCGTTTACTTCTGCACGACACTGGGTTCGACGTGGCAACGCACGTCGTGGAAGATGCCACTTGCGGCCTGCACACCATCTGGCTCGCACGACTCAGATAAACCGCGTTAGCCGTAAGCGGCACGGCCCTCCTATTCTTCTTCCAAGAGATTGGAGAGCCGATTCCACCGGAAAGCTTCGTCGCGCTCGCCCGAACGCCCTGAGTCGCAGCGTGAACGAAGCCAAGCGAACCCGCTTGGCTCATGTTGGCGGCTCTTCCTTGGTGCCGCGGCCCAGGTGGCGGAAGCCGGCACACGCTTTCTTGATGCCCAGCAGGTACGGCAAAGTGCTCAACTCGAACTTCAGCGCCGCCCACAGCCGGCCGAAGAAGCTGCGCTCTGGCGCCGCCGGTGGCACCTCGTATGTGGCGAAGTCAATGTAGTGTGTCGACGTTTGTCCGATGCCTTCGAAGTCGTGAAACAGCGGCTTACAAAGCTGGCGCACCGACTCATCGAGGCACTGAGCCACGACGTCGGTCATCAGCACATATTCCGACACTGGTACCGCGTTCTTCAGCATACGGTGCACGAGGATGACGTCGACGCCGGCGAGCTCGACGCGGCGCTTCACCCTTTGCTCCGCCACATCGCCCTCGTGGGCGACGAACTTGAGCGACAGATTGTCCAGCTGCGCGCAGCTCGGGCAGTCGCAGGCATGGTCCTTTTTGATCCTGTCCCGCCGCGCGAGGAACGACTGGCGTATCTGCGACAGCCGGTCGCACACCAGCACTTTGGCGTTGCCGTCTGGTGCCCAGAAGAACGCGGCGTCGCCCTCCAGCTTCGCCAGCTTCAGGCCTTTGCCAGCGTCGATGACCGACTCCAGCAGCTCCGCCACCGTCCGCTGCGCGTGCGCCAGGTGCATCCGGTTCCAATTCATGTAGTGCGTGTATCCGCTGATGTCGGCAATGACGAGAACGGCGCGCTGGATGGCCATGGGTTGGGCAGTGTAGTGACCTGACCCCGGTTGGTTGCTCCAGGGTGTGGCGCGTGGGAGCAACCCAGGCATCAGCCGAAACCGAAACGCCAGGGATCAGCCCGATGTCGCACATGTTCTCCGTGGGGCTGTTCAGTGGGGCGGACGGGACTCTCGCTTCGGCGACCGGACAAGGATGCCGCACCACACAACCGAGTCACGTCGGGGAGCCACCGATTGGACGGCAGATCAGCTCGGTCGGGGCGAGCCCCGCAACGGACTGCGCCACCGAATCCGCGACAGGCCCGGCGGCGGATGGTGTTCAAGAGTCCGCCACAACCGGGCCGGAAGCCGTGACCGCCAGCCCCGCTTGATGTCAGGGGGCCGGGTGCGGGCCCAGGTGCCTGATCCGGTGTCGGGTCATCAGGGGCCTGGCCCTCTGCAGTGGCCGACCGATCGGGCGGCGAGTTGGACGCTGGCATATCGATACTCCGTCGTTGACACACGGGCCCGCGGCGCAATTCCCGACCCGACGGGCATCGTCGAGAAGAGGGCGAAACTGCTGCGGGCGCTTCCCACACGGCGTGTGGACACAATGTACTGTATAGTACAGTACATTGCCTGGGAGCGTAAGGCAGCGTCGGGAGGTCACCGGAGGTGAGCGGTCGGCCGATGGTGTACCAAGCGCCTTGGGTCAGGGCGTCATTTAATGCCGCGGCCGGCGCGGATCGTTTTATAGGGTGATTGACATGCACGGTTCGCTGGCTGACGGGGCTGAACGTCCTTTGCCGCTGACGCAGCGGGGACGGCGCGCGCGCGGGGCGATCATCGATGCCGCGGCGACCCTGATGTATCAGCGCGGGGTCAGCGCGACCAGCCTTGACGACGTGCTGGCGGCAGCGGGTTCGGGCAAATCACAGCTGTATCACTATTTCGCCGACAAAGCCGACTTGGTGGCCGCGGTGATCGAGCGGCAACTGGAAATCGTGCTCGCGGCGCAACCGGCCCTCGATCACGTCGACTCCTGGGCGGGCATTGACGCGTGGGCCACGGAAATCCTGCAGACGCATGCCGCGCCGGGCGGCCCGTTTGCCTGCCCACTGGGGACGATGGCCTCCGAGCTGAAGAACGACGAAACATTTCGGCCCCGTCTAGACGCCGCCTTCCGCCGCTGGGAGGCACCGCTGGCGCGCGGACTGCAGGCGATGAAGGATCGTGGCGAGCTAGCTGAGGACGCCGACCCCGCACGCCTGGCCGCGGCGCTGATCGCGGCGTTGCAAGGCGGGATGTTGCTGGCACGAGTGCGCGGTGACATCGCCCCGCTGCAGGATGCGCTCGGCAATGCGGTGGCACAGCTTCATCACCGGGGCAGCGACCGTGCCCCCGTCGATCGGCGCAGACGCACCCGTCGGCGATAACCCGCCAAACGGACGAGTGGCCCCCTCAGTGCTCAGACTGGATGTAGCGCAGCAAGCCAGCTACGTCGTCTGGGACCAGTCGACCGATCGCGCCGCATAGACCGCGGTGAGGACGGCGCCATCGGGTTCCAGCACGAACCCGGTCGACTGCAGATATTTCGGCTCGGCATTGGCGTAGCTACCGACCGCAGCGCCGACCGCGGCGGCGTCGGCGTTATGCCCGACGGGAAATCCCAGCTTGTGCTTGTGGACGGTGTCGGCCGAGGTGGCCTCGTCGTCGACGGAGAACGCCACCACCTTGGCGTTGAGTTCGGCCAGTTTGGGCTGCGCCCTGCCGAACGCCGCGAGCTGGGCATTGCAGTACGGGCACTACGACCCTCGGTAGATCAGCACGACACCGTACGAACCGGCCAGATCCTCAGGGATGGACAACGTCCCGCCGGCCACGCTGGCGATCTTCAGCTCCGGAAACTTGTCACCGTTTTGTAGGACGGGCATTACCGCCGACTCCTCCACAATATCGAACTGTACTAATTAGTACATCCTTGTTGTCCGACCCGGCCCGTCAAGCCGAATGCCACCTCGCCAACGCGCTCGCAATGATGTCTTGTGCATCAGGTCGATGCCAAGATCCCGCCGTGACCACCGCCACGGCATTTCGCTCAGACCTATAGCGCCGGCGAGCGCGGCATCCCCGGCGACCAGACACAGCGCGAAGAACGCCACCGCGGGCGCCGCGGGAATGCGGCGAGAAAGCCCGGCGAGTGTGACTGCCAGCGCCGCCAGGTTTGCCTGGGCGAGGTGGCCGACGACGACGCGCGGGTAACCGGCCGCAACCCGCCGGCGCGTCAGCTGCTCGACCACCCGCACCGGCAGATCGCTCGGCGGCCGCTTCGTCACCAGCATTTCGAGATGCTGCGAGGCGGTCATCGCGGTACTCGCGGCCGCGGTTCTGAGGAGAAGATTCCCCCCAGGTCTGCTGACGTTCACTAGTGGACCCCCTTCGACGAGGTGTTGTTTCGACTGGTTGGGCGAAAGAGGAAGGCTGGCGCGCGCTTGTCGGGTGTTCGGAAGACATCGGCGGTGCTCGTACTCAGGGTGCGATCTCCGATCGAACGCGGTGTGGGACAGGGGCTTTAGTTGTCTTCGGTCCGTGGGAACGTCATCTCGGATCGCCCGACACATAGTGTACCATACGGTACAGTAGCCGTTGTACGTATGAAGAAAGGGAATCATTATGACTCAAGCCGATAAGACCGTCCTGATCACCGGAGCAAATACCGGTCTCGGCAAAGACGTCGCGCGGCAGCTAGCTGTCCTCGGCGCGTTCGACACGATCTACTTGGCGTGCCGAGACGAGGCGAGGGCGCAGGCGGCGAAGTCCGACCTGCAGCGGATCACGAACAAGTCGACCTTCGAGATCTTGCTCATGGACACATCTGACCTCACCTCGGTCAGGTCGGCGATCCGCACGCTCCGTCAACCGCTGCATACGATGCTCATGAACGCCGGCGGCACCGGCGGCCCGACTCCGATGGCTCTCACCAGGGAGGGGGCAACTAACATCTTCGCGTCGAACGTGCTGGGTCATGTCGTGCTGCTGGAGCAGTTGATCGACACAAGAATGCTGACCACGGCCGCCGTCCTGACCGGAAGTGAGGCCGCACGCGGCGTGCCCAAACTCCGGATCAGGCGGCCGACGTTCTCCGACTGCTCTGTCGAGGAGTTCGCGACCGTGATCGACGGATCGTACTTCCGCGACCGTAAACTCGAGCCGATGCTGGCGTACGGGCAGGTGAAGTACCTCGGCGCGTTGTGGATGTCTGCGCTGGCGCGCAAGCACCCCGACCTGCGGCTGGTCACCATGAGCCCGGGAAACACCGCGGGCACCGAGGCGCTCAGGGACTCGGGGTTGTTGACCAGAGCACTGCTCCAGCACGTGGTGCTGCCTTACGTTGCGCCGGCATTCGGTGTCGGCCACAAGCTCGAGGTCGGCGCGAAACGCCTCGTCGACGCGATCGTTGACGACTCATTTGACAGCGGCGTCTTCTATGCCAGCGCGCCCAAGGAGATCATCGGTCCGGTAGTCGACCAAGCGCTCATCGTCGCGGACTTCCACAACGAGACTGTCCAAGATCACGCCGACGAGGCCATCCACCGGTTCATCCCCGCCTCCGCCCCGTATTCGCCCACAGCCACTCTTGACGACTGAACGAGTCGACGCTTGGTGCTGGGCGCCGGGAACATCGGATGCCCATGATCGTGAGGCGAAACGAGTAGTCGACTTGTTTGGCTCGCCAGAGCCGCACCAGGTCATGTCCAGCGGTATCGCCCAGAAGTCTGGTGAGATCGGCGTCCACCGAGAGCGGGTCGACAAGCGTGCCGTACAGGTCGAACAGCAGTACCTCGGTGTCACCGACGACCCGTGGCGGTGCTATGGCAGTTCCGATCGCGGAGTGGCAGCGACGAACCGGGCGACCACCTGGGCGAGCTCTTCGCCTTTGTCCTCTTGAAGGAAGTGGCCGGCGCCGGTGATGGTGACTGGAGGATGCGCGGCCGCCCCGGGGATTTGCGCGCGCAGGAGCGCGTCCGCGCCGCCGGTGATGGGGTCGGAGTCTGAGAATGCGCACAGAAATGGGCGGTCGAAGCGGCGCAGAGATTCCCACGCGGCCCGGTTTCGGGGTGCGGCGGGGTCATCGGCGGTTGTGGGCACCAGCATGGGGAACTGTCGGGCGCCTTCTTTGAAGGTGTCGTCGGGGAACGGGGCGTCATAGGCGGCGACCACGTCATCGGTGAGGGCGGTGAGACAGCCCCCGTTCACGATCTTCCCGGCCTGAAATTCCGGTGTCTCCTGGCTGTAGCGCTGCCAGGCCAGGAAGGCCTCGCCGGGATGCTGGCCGCCGGTCGGCAGGAACGTGTTGGCGGCGATCACCCTGGTGAAACGGTCGGGGTGCTCGCCGACAAGGCGCAGTCCGATGAGACCACCCCAGTCCTGGCAGACCAGGGTGATGGCGTCCAGGCCGATCGCCTCCAGCGCAGCCCAGGTCCAGTCCACGTGCGCCTGGTAGGTGTAGTCATTGCGGCTGGCGAGCTTGTCGCTGCGGCCGAAACCGATCAGATCGAGCGCCACTGCTCGCAGACCCGCATCGGCGAGCACCGGGATCATCCACCGGTACAAGTAGGACCACGACGGTTCGCCGTGCAGCAACAAGACGAGTTCTCCGCCGCGGGGGCCCTCGTCGAGATAGTGCATCCGCAGCCGGCCACCATCACCGGCGTCGACCTCGACGTAGTGCGGTTCAAACGGGTAGTCGGGCAATCCCACGAATCGCTCGTCGGGAGTCCGGATAACCTGCATCACTGTTTCTCCTCACGCCATCAACACATCTCACAATGTACTGCACAGTACAGTAGGCGTAGGGTTGCCCTCATGACAAAGCGCCTTTGCGTTCCGGGTCCCGCAGCCATCGCGGCTATCACCACGAGCTTGCTGATCACCGGGATTGCAGCGAATTTCGGTCCGGTGTCGCCGTCATGAGCGACGCCGACCTGAACTTCTACTTCGATCCGGTGTGCCCGTTCGCCTGGATGACCAGCAAATGGGTGCGGATGGTGGCAGAGCAGCGCGACTACCGAGTGGACTGGCGGTTCATCTCGTTGCGGATGATCAACGCCGACATCGACTACGACGCCCACTTCCCGCCCGGCTACGAGGCCGGGCACACTGCTGGCCTTCGCCTGCTGCGGGTCGCGGCACGTGCGCGTACGCTATACGGCCGCCCCGCCATCGGGGCGCTGTATGCGGCGATGGGCGCCCGTATCTTCGACGCCACCATCGACGACGATCCGATGACGGGATCGGACCGGGGAAGTCGCGCATTCCTCGAGCCCATCCTTGGCGAGGTCGGGCTGCCGGCTGAGCTGTCGGAGGCACTCGAGGACACCTCCTTAGACGCCGAGCTTCGCGCTGAGACCGACGAGGCATTGTCGCTGACCGGCAGAGATGTCGGCACCCCGATCCTGCAGTTCCGCCCTCCGGGCGGGGCGGCGTTCTTCGGGCCGGTGATCAGCCGCCTCCCGAGTCACGAACAGGCAGGCCAGCTCTGGGACAACGTGCTCGGGTTGGCCAGTTTCTCGGGTTTCGCCGAGCTCAAGCGCAGTCTGCGGGAACGGCCCCAGCTCGCCAGCTTCGGTGTCGCCGCCGACTCGGTGGGGATCGAGGAAGACTGGCACGCCGGCAGCCGACGCACCACCGAGTAGCCACACCCCAGCCCGTGGGGAACCCGGATTTCGCTCAATGCTTTAGCACTAGTACCGTCGGCCAGCGCGAACCCACCCACGATGTCCATCTGCCACAGCTCCATCGCCGCACCAAGTTTGTGGGCGGAGTCGGCTTATTTGTCGTCGGGGTTGAGGGCCAGGAAGGTCAATCCGGCGGCGGCGCCCGCGATGACCTGCGCCACAAGGTACACCCACAGCGTCGGCCAGGCGAAGATGTGCATCACGGCACCGGCGAAGGTGACCGCAGGGTTGAACGCGCCACCTGAGATGCCGCCCACCGCGACGGCGCCGGCCAGCACCGTGAACCCGATCGCCAAGCCGTAGAAGGAGTTGGTCGGGTGGTCTTTACTGGTCGCCACATTCAGCACCACATAGGCGAGCGCGAAGGTGAACAGCAGCTCAACGACGAACGCCGCCAACAGGGTTGAGCCCCCTAGGGTCATTGTCGCCGTGGCGGCGGTTTGCGTCGGATCGATGACCGTGCGCACCAGCAGCGCCGCGATTAGCCCGGCACCGGTCTGGCTCAGCCAGTATGCGAGCGCATCGCGCAGACCGATCCGGTGGCGTATCAGCGCGGCCAGAGTGACCGCGGGGTTGTAGTGCCCGCCCGAGAGATGGCAACCGGCGTAGATCATCACCATCAGCGCCGCGCCGATGGCCAGTGGGGCCAGTGCGCTGTGACTGCCTACGGCGGCGCCGACCGTGAATACCAGAAAGAATGTTCCGATCGCCTCGACCGCGTACTTCACCGCCGGTCGAGGGCCGGTTGCGATGACGGGTTCGACGGGGAGTTGTTGAGTCGATGCGTGAGATGTGCTGAGGTCCATGGCTTTTCACAGTCGTACTCCGCGCGACAATAGTCGTCACAGTTAACGGGCGACTATCTGGCAGCTACCCGTAGTTCTGGTTTACCTGGTAGCGGTAACGAGACTAGAAGTGAGAGCAGTGACCTGGTCGACGATTGACGCCTATGGCAAACCGTCATCGGGAGCTGAGCGCCCGTCAAGCCAGTTGACATGTTGAACAGATATCGACCGGCGTCAAATGTGTCGGGATTGATGTTGATTCAGAACGCCTCGGATTCAATCAGGCCGCCCTTGCGGCCGTCGATGCGCACCCGCTTCTCACACCACCGGGTAGAGGACCCTGGACAAGGGTGTCATCTCAGTTCCGCCTTTCAGTTGGCGGACGCGATGATGTTGTTCTTTGATGCCTGCGCCGCCAACGTTGCTGCGCGGGCGTGATGTCCTGAGGTCACACCGGGAAGGCGTTACCGCTGTCGCCGAGCGGTCACCGGCCGTCAATATTTCGCCTGTTCTCAGGAAACCACAGACTGTACTTGACAGTACAGTCTGTGGCGGGGACTGTGGATCGCAAGGCAGAGCGACCAGTCCGTTTCAAGGAGCAGCGATGAAGGTTCGCCCGGGCGACGTTGTACGTATCCGCGAGTTGTACAGCGTCGACGACAGGCCGATTCCGGTCCCCGATGCCGCGCGGTTGACCCACCTGCAGTTCAGCCGGTTCGCGGGCTGCCCGATCTGCAACCTCCATTTGCAATCGATGGTGGACCAGCACGGCGAAATCGTCGCCGCGGGTGTTCGCCAAGTGGTGTTGTTTCACTCCACGCCGGACGAAGCAGGCACCTACGCAAGGGAGCTACCCTTCGACGTGGTTGCGGATCCGGACAAGGAACTCTACGAGGAATTCGGAGTGGAAACGTCGTTGCGGGGTGTGCTCGATCCGTGCGCGACGGCACCAGTGGTCAGAGGACTTTTTCGGCCTGCCGGGACGGAGCGGGTGCGTCCCTGGACCCGAGGCCCGACCCACCCCACAGGGGGCCGCCTCGGGCTTCCGGCGGACATACTGTTAGACCCCGCCGGGGCGGTTCTCGCCTGTAAATACGGAACCCACGCTTATGACCAATGGTCGGTCGATGAACTGCTCGACCTGGCGGCACATTTCGAACGGGCCTAGCAGGAGTCGATCGGTATCGATAGCGGCGGCACGCGCGCCGAACGGTTCGATGACTTTCCGCCGCCCTCGAGCCCAGCTGTGTACTGTGCGGTACAACTCGCTTCCTGTGGTGTGATCAGGCGCCGCGGGTTGGCTATTCGGAAACGGAGGCGTCGGTGGAGGGACGTGTTGTGACGGTGCATCAACAGCCGGTGCCCAACGGAAGCACCTCCGAGGCTGATCGCCACACCAGAAACGGGCCGCTCGTCGCAATGAGCGCCGCCGGCACCGACACGGTGGCGGTGGACCTCATCTATCGCGCGGCGGTCCGGGGCGTCCCCTGCTGGGCCCGAAATCACCGCGGCCAGGTGCGCGAACTGCCGATGACCCGCTGGATCGGCGGGCCCAACACCACACGCCACGACCGGCTCGCCGATGAGCACGTGCTTGCCCACTGCTCCTCACGCCCAACCCTCGACTTGGGCTGCGGCCCCGGCCGATTCACCGCCTCCCTGCAACAACGCGGATCGGCCGCACTCGGAGTCGACACCTCGCGCGCCGCAGTCGAACTGACACGAATGCGGGGCGGAACCGCCATCCGCGGCGACCTGTTCGCGCCGTTGCCAGCTGAGGGCTGCTGGGATCAAATCCTGCTCACCGACGGCAACATCGGCATCGGTGGCGACCCCGTGCGGACCCTGCGGCGCAGCGCCGACCTGCTCGCACCTGGTGGCGTCGTGATCACCGAGATCGATCCACCGATTACAGCGCTGTGTCACGAATTGCTGCGTTGGGAAACCGAACATAACGTCGGACAATGGTTTCCCTGGTCGCGGGTTGGCGGCCCCGCGCTCGGCGACATCGCCGGTGCCGCCGGGCTTCACGTCACCAACGTCGTCGAGATCCATGCCCGCGTGATCGCCGTGCTGACGGTGAGCAAGGATGGCGAGAAAACCCGGTATGCGAGGTAACGACGAGTGATACAGCACCGCCGCGTCGTCGTAGGGGAGTACTGTTGCCAGTCGCGGCACTGGTGGTGGCGCTGGCCGCAGGTCTGCTGAGCGGTCTCACTTTGGCCCACCAAGCCCAATTTCCGCAGCCGGTCCCCCTGCCAGCGCCCTCCGGAGCGCTGTATGCGGCGATGGGCGCCCGTATCTTCGACGCCACCATCGACGACGATCCGATGACGGGATCGGACCGGGGAAGTCGCGCGTTCCTCGAGCCCATCCTTGGCGAGGTGGGGCTGCCGTGCGTTGAACGATGCGTTCGTCGCGGGCGTGGCCGGCGGGCTGCGCCGTTACCACGAAAAGCACGGCGCCGCGGTCGGCGACCTTCACCTCACGATGCCGATGAGCCTGCGCGAAGAGGGCGACGAGATAGGCGGCAACCGGCTCACCGTGATGCGGTTCGACGTGCCGGTCGGCGTCCCTGATCCGGCCCAGCGAATCCGCCAGATCCACGAGAGAACCGGCAGGGTGCGCCACGAGAAGTCGCTGCCCTACACGCAATGGATCGCCGGTGCCCTCAACATGATGCCGCGGTGGTACATCGGCTCGATCCTGCGCCATGTTGACTTCCTGTGCAGCGACGTGCCGGGAATTCCGATGCCGGTCTTCCTCGGTGGCGCCC
>NZ_JBKQTQ010000193.1:0-8783 GCF_052143115.1 Mycobacterium sp. | reverse complement strand
CGGACCCCAACGCAAAGCACCGCCCACGCGGGCACCAGCAAACCAGGCCACCAATCAGTTGTCGCGGGCATCCGGCACATGAGGCAACGAATACCGTCGCGGGCATATTGACATGAGGCAACAGGGCCTAACTATTTGCCCGCCTCCGAGCGACAACCACACCGGGAGAGACCGATGGTGCTGATGTGACTTGACCCTGCGCGGGGGCGCAAGGCTTCAGCCCAACGGCGCGCTCGGGGTGAACGCCACCGGCATTTTCTCCAGGCCGGACACGAAGTTCGCCGGCCGCAATGGCAGCTCGGCATCCGACGCCAGCCGCATATCCGGAATGCGTTGCAGCAGGCGGGTCTGCATGATCGACAGCTCCAGCCGGGCGAGCTGGTTGCCTAGGCAGAAGTGCGTGCCGAAGCCGAACGCGAGGTGGTTGTTCGGGTAGCGCTCGATGTTGAAGGTCTCCGGATCCTCGAAGACCTTCTCGTCGAAGTTCGCCGACTCGAACAGCAGGATCATCTTTTCGCCCTGGTGCAGTTGGGTGCCGTGGAACTCGTTGTCGGCGGCGATCGTGCGGGCCATGTTCTTCACCGGCGCCGTCCAGCGCAGCATCTCTTCGATCGCGTTCGGCAACAATCCCAAGTCGTTGGTCAGGCGCTTGTGCTGGTCGGGGTGCAGCAGCAGCTGCCGCGTACCGCCGGACAGCGTGTGACGTGTGGTCTCGTCGCCACCGATCAATAGCAGCAGCACCTCGGTGACGATCTGGTGGTCTTCCAGCCGCGATCCTTCGACCTCCGCATGCACCAGGACGCTGACCAGATCGTCGGTCGGTTCCTCCTTGCGGGCCGCGATCATGCCCATCATGTATTCGCTGTAGGCGGTGAAGGCATCCATGGTTACCTGGAAATCCTCTTGCGCCGCAGTGCTACTCAGGAAGCTGACCAGATCGTCGGACCACTTGAGGAACATCTTGCGTTCCTCCGGGCGCACGCCGAGCATGTCTCCGATGACCGCCATCGGCAGCGGCGCGGCGAGATCCCAGACGAAGTCGCATTCGCCGCGTTCGCACACCGCGTCGATCAACGTGTCACACAGTGCATCGATCTTGGATTCCAGGTCTTTCACCCGTTTGCGGGTGAAACCGGAGTTGACGAGCTTGCGCCGCAACAGATGTTGCGGGTCGTCCATCTCGATCATCATCTCGACGCCCGGTTGGTCGGGCCGGATGCCACCGGCATTCGAGAACAACTCGGGTTTGCGTTCGGCCTCGATGACAGCCTGGTACGTGGCAGCGGCGGCCAACCCGTTGCGGTCCCGGAACACCGGCTCGTTCTCCCGCATCCAGCGGTAGACCGCCCGGGAGTCGCCCGCGTAGAAAGCGCCGTCCGTCAGATCCACATCTGGTTTGGTCGTTGAAGTCACTGTCATGAGATCTCCTGAGCGTCGCCGAATGTCATCTGTACCTGGTGAGCAGAACTGGACAGCATCGCGCGCTTCGGAAGACCCAGCGACGCCAAGTCTTTCGCATAATGGTGATCGCCCAGCCGAACGCGCACTCCACCAAGTCGGGTCCGCACGCCGTCCAGCGTGTGTTCGAAGGCGGTCTCGCGGGTTACCCCGTCGCGGTGCGAGTAGCTGCGCTGTGCCTGCTGGCGCGGCGTCAGCCGAATCGGCAGGCCGGGACGAAAGTCCATCCCAATCACCGATTGCCCATCGACACTGCAGTCGAACCCGAACTGACGGCCTTCTCGAATGGTGAAGTCCGCCATCACTTTCGGGTAGCCCCAGATCTTGGTTCCCGCCTCAAGCGTGAACGCCTGATCGACGGGCAGGTGATGGATAAAGGCGCCGGCCGATTGCAGGGCGCGCGGCCCACTCGCGTTCGATCCGGGCGGGTTGACCATCACGCTGGTGCCGAATTCGTAGTACTGGCCCAGGTCGCCGTCGATGTAGTGCATCAACATCAGGACCACGACCGCGCGCCCAGGCAGGTAACGGCAGACCTGCAAGCCGCTGTAGTCGATCAGGTGCTGGGCGGCGTCGGCGTCCACCGAGAACATCGCCATGTGCTGATTTGCCTGGCGGATCTGCACCGGCATCGTGATCACCGTGCCGGCGATGGTGTGCTGCGAGGCTGTCATCGGGCCAATCTAGAACGTGTTCTATTCGTCCGGCAATACCTACTGAGAACCCGACTAGACCAGCGAGGCCAGTTCGTTGATCTGCTCGGTGCTGCGCCCGCTGACCACCATCATGGTCACACCCGCAGCCTCCCAGGCCTTGATTTGCTTGCGCACGTAGTCCAGGTCTCCGACGATCGCGGCGTCGTCGATGACTTCGTCGGGGATGATCGTCGCGGCCTTGTCCTTCTGGTTGCTGCGGAAGAGCTTCGTCACGTCGTCGACCACCTCGGCGTAGCCCATCCGGCGGTAGACGTCGGCGTGGAAGTTGGTGTCCTCCGCACCCATCCCGCCCATGTAGAGGGCGATGTAGGGCTTCATGGCCGCGAAGGCGGCGCTGCGGTCGTCGGTGATGACGATGTTGGCGGTCGCGCAGATCTCGAAGTCCTCGCGGCTGCGACGGGCACCGGGCCGGGCGAATCCCTCGTCGAGCCACTCGTTGTAGGTGTCGGCCATGCGGGGTGTGTAGAAGATCGGCAACCAGCCGTCGCAGATCTCGGCGGCCAGCGCGACGTTCTTCGGCCCCTCGGCACCCAGCAGGATCGGGATGTCGGCGCGTAGCGGGTGGGTGATGGGCTTGAGTGGCTTGCCCAGGCCCGTCGCCCGCTCCCCCGTCAGCGGCAGCGGGTAGTGGGGCCCGTCGCTGGTCACCGGCTTTTCCCGGGCCAACACCTGGCGGACGATGTCGATGTACTCCCGAGTGCGGGCCAGCGGCTTGGGAAACGACTGGCCGTACCAGCCCTCCACCACTTGCGGACCCGAGACGCCCAACCCCAGCATGTGGCGGCCGCCGGACAGGTGATCCAACGTCAGCGCCGCCATCGCGCACGCGGTTGGGGTGCGCGCGGACAGCTGCACCACCGAGGTGCCCAGCCTTAGCCGCTGCGTCGACGAACCCCACCAGGCCAGCGGCGTGTAGGCATCCGATCCCCAAGCTTCGGCGGTGAACACCGCGTCGAAACCGGCGTCCTCGGCCGCAGCCACGAGTTCGGGCTGGTTCTCCGGCGGCTGCGCGCCCCAATATCCCAGCTGGAGTCCGAGCTTCATGAGAGCCGCCTTTCCTGCAGGTCCCGACCGTATCTTGAAACCATTCTTAGAACCTGTTCTACTCGATGCTGTGACCACCAGCCAAAGCAGCCCGGTGCAGATCGATACCCATCAGCCGCCACTCTCGGCACCTTTGAGGCTGTCCTTCGACTACACCCGTTCAGTCGGACCCACCCTCAGCCAGTTCTTCACCGCCCTGCGCGAGCGACGCATCGTCGGTGTCCGGGGCTCGGATGGCCGGGTCTATGTCCCGCCCGCCGAGTTCGACCCCGTGACCTACGAACGATTGACCGAGATCGTACCGGTGGCCAGCGTCGGGACCGTGCTGTCGTGGACCTGGCAGCCCGAACCCCTGGAGGGGCAGCCGCTGGACCGGCCGTTCGCCTGGGCGCTGATCAAGCTCGACGGCGCCGACATTCCACTGCTGCACGCGGTCGACGCCGGATCGTCCGACGCGATCAGCAGCGGGGCGCGGGTGCATGTGCATTGGGTCGACGAACCGGCGGGTGCGATCACCGACATCGCCTACTTCGCGCTCGGTGACGAGGCCGAGCCCGTTCCGGACACGACCGACGACCGCGATCCCGTGACGGTCCAGGTCACGCCGAGCAGCATCGAAATCCAGCACACCGCTTCGCTTCCCGAGAGCGCGTTCCTGCGCGGTCTCGAAGAGGGCAAGCTGCTCGGCGCTCGAACCGGCAAGGACGGCAAGGTGTACTTCCCGCCGAAGGAAGCAGACCCGGCGACCGGCCTCGAACTCGACAACTTCCTCGAGCTGCCCGACAAGGGCACCGTGACGACGTTCGCGATCATCAACATCCCGTTCGCCGGCCAGCGCATCAAGCCGCCGTACGTCGCGGCCTACGTCCTGCTCGACGGCGCCGATATCGCGTTCCTGCACCTGATTCAGGAGATCGACGCCTCCGAGGTGCGGATGGGCATGCGGGTGCAGGCGGTGTGGAAGCCCCGCGAGGAATGGGGCCTCGGCATCGACAACATCGAATACTTCAAGCCGACCGGCGAACCTGACGCCGACTACGACACCTACAAGCACCACCTGTAAAGGGAATAACGTGACCGATCGGGATGTAGCTGTCGTCGGATTCGCCCATGCGCCGCATGTGCGCCGCACCGACGGCACCACCAACGGCGTCGAAATGCTGATGCCGTGCTTCCACGCGCTTTATGACGAGCTCGGGCTGGAGCAGACCGACATCGGCTTCTGGTGCTCCGGCTCGTCGGATTACCTTGCCGGCCGTGCATTTTCATTCATCTCCGCGATCGACTCGATCGGGGCGGTGCCACCGATCAACGAGTCGCACGTGGAGATGGACGCCGCATGGGCACTCTACGAGGCCTACATCAAGCTGCTGACCGGTCAGGTCGACACCGCGCTGGTCTACGGCTTCGGCAAGTCCTCGGCCGGCACCCTGCGCCGGGTGCTTGCGCTGCAGACCGACCCGTACACGGTCGCGCCGCTCTGGCCGGACGCGGTGTCGATGGCGGGGCTGCAGGCCCGCTTCGGCCTGGACGCCGGCAAATGGACGGCCGAGCAGATGGCGCAGGTGGCGTTGGACTCGTTCGCCGTTGCCGAGCGCACCGACTCGGAGCAGCCGGCGAAGAGCATCGACGAGCTGCTGTCCCGGCCGTACTTCGCCGATCCCCTTCGGCGCCACGACATTGCGCCGATCACCGACGGCGCGGCGGCGATCGTGCTGGCAGCCGGCGACAAGGCCCGCGAGCTCCGGAAGAATCCCGCGTGGATCACCGGTATCGAGCACCGCATCGAGACTCCGGTCCTCGGTGCCCGGGACCTGACCACGTCTGTATCGACGGCGGCGTCGGCCAAGGCCGCGACGGGCGGAGACACCGGCTCGATCGAGGTGGCGGAGATCTACGCGCCGTTCACCCATCAGCAGCTGATCCTGACCGAGGCCATCGGCCTGCCGTCGTCGGCGAAGGTCAACCCGTCCGGCGGCGCGCTGGCGGCCAACCCGATGTTCTCCGCCGGGTTGGAGCGCATCGGCTTTGCGGCACAACACATCTTCGACGGCTCCGCAGGCCGGGTGCTCGCGCACGCGACCGGCGGCCCGGTGCTGCAACAGAATCTCGTCGCCGTGCTGGAAGGGAAATAAGATGGCGGGCCAGCTCGCTGCGGTGCTCGGCACCGGGCAGACGAAGTACGTCGCCAAGCGCCAAGATGTCTCGATGAACGGCCTGGTTCGCGAGGCCATCGACAAGGCGTTGGCCGACTCCGGGTCGACCATGGACGACATCGACGCGGTCGTCGTCGGCAAAGCGCCGGACTTCTTCGAGGGCGTCATGATGCCGGAGCTGTTCATGGCCGACGCCGTGGGCGCGACCGGCAAGCCGCTGATCCGCGTGCACACCGCGGGTTCGGTCGGCGGGTCGACCGGTGTGGTGGCGGCGAGCCTGGTGCAGTCGGGCAAGTATCGCCGCGTGCTCGCGATGGCGTGGGAGAAGCAGTCCGAGTCGAATGCCATGTGGGCGTTGAGCATTCCGGTGCCGTTCACCAAGCCGGTCGGCGCCGGTGCGGGCGGCTACTTTGCTCCGCACGTGCGCTCCTACATCCGCCGATCCGGCGCGCCGACGCACATCGGGGCCATGGTGGCGGTCAAGGACCGGCTGAACGGCGCCAAGAATCCGTTGGCGCACTTGCATCAACCGGACATCACGCTGGAAAAGGTGATGGCGTCGCAGATGCTGTGGGACCCCATTCGCTTCGACGAAACCTGCCCGTCCTCCGACGGCGCCTGTGCGGTGGTGATCGGCAACGAGGACGTCGCCGACAACCGCGTCGCCGAAGGCCATCCGGTGGCATGGATCCACGCCACCGCGTTGCGCACCGAACCGCTGGCGTTCTCCGGCCGTGACCAGGTCAACCCGCAGGCCGGGCGCGACGCCGCCAAGGCGCTGTGGAAGGCGGCAGGCATCACCAGCCCGATCGACGAGATCGACGCCGCCGAGGTTTACGTGCCGTTCTCGTGGTTCGAGCCGATGTGGCTGGAGAACCTCGGGTTCGCGCCCGAGGGCGAAGGTTGGAAGCTCACCGAGGCGGGCGAAACCGAGATCGGCGGGCGGATCCCGCTCAACGCCTCCGGCGGCGTGCTGTCGTCGAACCCGATCGGCGCATCCGGTCTGATCCGGTTCGCCGAGGCGGCCATCCAGGTGATGGGCAAGGCGGGCGATCACCAGGTTCCGAACGCGCGCAAGGCACTTGGCCACGCCTACGGCGGTGGCTCGCAGTATTACTCGATGTGGGTAGTGGGGGCCGATAAGCCGTGAAGTACACCTGCAGCATCGCGATGGGGCCGATCGATCAGTTGGTCGACATCGCAAAGACCGCCGAAGAGGTGGGATTCGACGCGATCGCGCTGCCAGATTCGTTGTTCTATATGGAGAAGGCCGCCGCCGATTACCCGTACACCGCCGACGGGTCGCGGATGTGGAACGAGGACACGCCGTGGGTCGATCCACTGATCGCCGCCGGCGCGATGGGCGCGGTGACCTCGAAGCTGTTTTTCTACACCAACGTGATGAAACTGGGCTCCCGCAATCCGCTGCTGCTGGCACGCCAAGTCGGTTCGGTGGCCAACCTGACCAACAACAGGTTCGGCTTCGGTGTGGGAATCGGCTGGGCACCAGAGGAATTCGAATGGTGTGGAGTGCCATACAAGCGCCGCGGCGCGCGTGTCGACGAGATGATCGAGGTCATCAAGCTGGTGCTGGCCGGCGGAATGGTCGAATTCCACGGAGAGTTCTACGACTTCGACCGGTTGCAGATGAGCCCGGCGCCCAGCCAACCCGTGCCGTTCTACGTCGGCGGCCACACCGAAGTCGCGCTCAAGCGTGCCGCTCGCGTCAGCGACGGCTGGACCAGCGCCATGATGACCTGCGCCCAACTCGCCGAAACGATCGGCAAACTCAACGCGTTGCTCGCCGAGTACGACCGAGCTGATGTCCCATTCGAATACCAGGCAGTCTGCATCGACAAGTTCGGCGTGGACGGTCATCGCGAGCTGGCCGAGGTCGGTGTCACCGACAACATCGTCATTCCTTGGGTTTTCGACGGGCTGGGCTTCGACGCGCCGCTGGAGAAGAAGAAGGATTCGCTGAAACGCTTCGCCGACACCTATATCCACTCGGGATGGCAGGACTGATGACCGACTCGCCCGCACACCTGGCCGGCAAGCGCTCCCGCGATGCGGTAGGGGCCCGAGACAAAGACGCGTGGCTGGCGGTGTTCGCCGACGACGCCATCGTCGAGGACCCGATCGGGCCGTCGCATTTCGATCCCGAGGGCAAGGGGCACCGGGGTCGTGACGCCATTTCGGCGTTCTGGGACATGGCGATTGCCCCGACGGACAAGATCGAGTTTCATTTCCGCGACACCTACCAGTGCGGCAACGAGGAAGCCAACGTCGGCCACATCCTGATCACGGCGGCCGGACATCAGGTCACCGCCGAAGGCGTGTTCACCTACAAGGCCAACGACGACGGCCAGTTGGTGGCGCTGCGCGCGTACTGGGAGGTTGACCGGGCAACCGCGAGCGCACGCAAGATCTGAACCCAGCACCCGTCTCCCCCGTAATCAAATTATGGACGGCGTGGACGAGCCCGTTCCCAGGGACGATCCCGTACGAGTACGAGGCGAATTCGACGCGCCCTCGCGTTGGCTCTGTCTCTTCAAGTGGTGCGTGCTGGCGGCGCCGCACTATCCGATATTGATACTGCTCTACCTGGCCTACCCGCTGGTAACCATCGTTGCCGGCGTCGCCATCTTGTTCACCGGACGGTATCCGCGCTCGCTCTTCGACTTCAACGTCGGGGTCCTGCGCTGGTCGTGGCGGGTGATGAATTATCGATTTCCAATGAACGGCACCGACAAGTACCCACCTTTCACACTTGCCTCGCGGCCGGATTACCCAGCGGACCTCGAGGTCGACTATCCGGAACGGCTCTCGAAGTGGGCTGTGCTGGTGAAGTGGTGGCTGCTCGGCCTGCCCCAGATAATCCTGTGCTGGGCGATGGAGCCGCTGCTGCAAGTGCTTTGCGTTATCAACGCGCTGTGGTTGTTGTGCAAGGGGACGATCAACCAGGGCATGTTCGACCTTTTGTTGGGTATCGTTCGGTGGCGCTACCGGGTGGCCGCATACGTCTCGTTGATGCGCGACGAATATCCGCCTTTCCGCATGGATCTGGGTAACCGATGACCCGCCGTAATCCGTTATTTCCGTACATCTATCGACTCGGCATGCCGCTCTTCGACCGGCTGTTCTACCGCAGGTATCGGCGCGAGGCGATGAGCAATGCGACCGGCCGGTTGCTGATGGTAGGCCTGGGCCCGGGAACCGACTTGATGTTCCTTCCGCCCGCGGTGACGTCGGTCGCGGCCGTTGAGCCAGAGCCTGCAATGCGCCGAATGGCTTCAGCGCTAGCTCGCCGCCGCAACATTGCCGTCGACATCGTCGACGGCATCGGCGAATCGATTCCCTTCCCGGACAACAGTTTTGACTCGGTGCATGTCGGGCTGGTGCTGTGCTC
>NZ_JBKQTQ010000192.1:0-38227 GCF_052143115.1 Mycobacterium sp. | reverse complement strand
TAGGTGACGACGTGCCCACGATCTTCAAGGGCCTACAACTCGACATCGGCGCGCCGCCGCAATTCATGGACTTCCGCTACACCATCCACGACCGTTGGCACGGCGAATTTCACCTCGACCACTGCGGCGCGCTGCTCGACGTGGAGCCGATGGGCGACGAGTACGTCTTCGGGATGTGCCACACGATCGAAGACCCGACGTTTGACGCTACCGCGGTGGCGACCAACCCCCGCGCGCAGATGCGTCCCATCCATCGGCCACCCCGGGTTCCGTCCGACCGGCATCCGCACTGCGCGTGGACCGTCATCATCGACGAGTCCTACCCGCCTGCCCAGAGCATCCCCGCGGTGGATCTAGTTCGGCAAACCCGTACTGCGACATGGGAACTCGACGCGATCGATCGCTCCGACGACGGATTGGCCGACTATTCCGGCTCACTGGTCTCCGACCTCGACTTCGGCGCCTTTTCCCACTCGGCGCTGGTGCGGATGGCCGACGAGGTGTGCCTGCAGATGCATCTGCTGTACCTGTCCTTCGCGGTCGCGGTGCGAGCGCGCGCAGGCTCGAACACCGCGCTGGCCGCCTCGGTGGGTACCCGCCAGCTGATCGGCTTGGCTGGGCTCGGCGCCGAGCGCATCCACCGGGCGCTGTCACTACCCGGCGGGATCGACGGCGTGTTGCGGGTTTTCGAGTTGCATCCGCTGTTCAACCCGCTCGGCTACGTCAACGCGGAAACATCCGGTCAGCTGCATGTTCACCAATCACCGGCCCACGACGATGCCGCCTGGATCTCGCTGTGCTCGCCGGAGTCGGTGCAGCCATTGCAGGCCATCGCCACCGCGGTGGACCCGCATATCGAAGTCCGAATCAGCGGGGGCAATACCGATTGGACCGCTGAGCTATCCGAAACCGACACTGCGACAACGGAGCTACCTGAGGTGTCGATAGCCAAGGTCAGCGGCGGGTCGACGTTCCAATTCCAGCCGAGGCGATCGCTGCCGCTGACGGTGGTGTGAAGCCGACCGAATCTGTCAAGACGTTGGCTGTATCACTTCGGTGACACAACCGCATCGACCACATACCGATCAGGTTGTGCCCGAGCCTCGTAGCGTGCCCGCGGTTAAGGTTAACCCTGGCCACCGACCGCTATCGACGAAGGTATTCGCTTTATGTATGACCCGTTGGGGTTATCGATCGGGACCACCAATTTAGTCGCGGTCCGCAGCGGGAACCCACCCGTCTCGCGCCGCGCCGTGTTGACTCTTTTTCCCGATCGTGCACCGGAACTCGGTGTGCCCATGGAGGATACGGACGCTGTTGATACCGGCACATTGATGACCGGCTTCGTCGAGCGGGTCGGTGGGTCAAGTGCTATGACATCCGCCGACGGATCGACCCATGACCCCGCGCTGTTGCTGGTGGAGGCCCTCGATGCATTGATCAATGCGAGCGGTGGCGATGCGTCGACGTCCAACATCACGATTGCCGTTCCCGCGCACTGGGAACCGCAAGCCCTGCGGGGACTGCAGGACGCGTTGTGCACACACGCCGGTTTCGTGCGGGGCGGGGTGTCGCCGCGGCTGGTTTCCGATTCCGTTACCGCGTTGACGGCGTTGAACTCCGATGACCGCCTGCCTGCCAACGGTGTGGTGGCCTTCTTTGACTTCGGCGGTTCGGGCACCAGCATCACACTGGCCGACGCCGCTTCGGGTTTCACCCCCATTGCCGACACGGTGCGCTATCCGGAATTCTCCGGCGACCTCGTTGACCAGGCGCTGCTCGTGCATCTGTTGGAGAACATCGGTCACACCGAAGGCGCCGATCCCGCCAGCACCGGCGTGGTCGGGCAGTTCGGTAGTCTGCGAGACGAATGCCGTCTGGCCAAGGAGCGGCTGTCCGACGAGACGGTGACCGAGCTGGTCGTTGAACTGCCCGGACAGCGTGCCAATGTCCAGGTGAGTCGAGCCGAGCTGGAGAGCCTGATCGACAATCGGCTGGACGGCGTGCTCTCCGCGTTCGATGACATGTTGCGGCGCAGCAGAGTTCGCCGCAGAGATCTTGCCGCGGTGGCGATGGCCGGCGGCAGTGCCAAGATTCCGCTTGTGGCCCAGCGTCTTTCGGCTCATGTCAAGGACTCGGTGGTGACCGCCGTTCAGCCCGGGCTGGCCATGGCGGTCGGCGGGTTGATGCTCTCCGCGCGAAACCCGGTCGAGCGGCGGGAGGAGGACGAGCTCGAATCGACGACAATGGCCGCGATGGCGGGTGCGCCCACCGGGAGTCTCGCCGCGTCCACCGGTACCTTCACCGCGTCCACTGACATGCTCGGTGCCTCCACCGGCACGTTCGGCGTCCCGACCGCCGGTGCGTTCTCCGAAGACCCGTCGGAGACGATTCATCAGTTGGCGTGGTCGGAGGCCGACGACTCGGCCAACGAGCCGGTGGTCTACACCGGTGAGCCCTATAACGACGACGTCCACGTTACCCCGTCTCAGTTGCTCCAGTCGCCGAAGGTTGACGAGCCGGAGGAGTCGTATCGCGGAAATCGCTTGCCGCAGCTGTTTTTAGGAGTCGCTGCGCTGCTCGCGATGGTCGCCATCGGCGGGGTGGCATTCACGCTGACCAGCACAACCAGCCACCCGCCGGCCCCGGCCCCCTCCAGCACCTCGGCCGTGCCGCCGCCACCGCCTCCCAGCTCCAACCCCCCGTCGCCGAACGTTCCGTCGCCGAGCCCGGTGCCGCCACCGCCTCCGAGCACCGCCCCGGCGGCCACGGTCGCGCCGCCCGTCACCAGCGAGGCTCCGCCGCCTCCGCCGCCACCACCGGTGACGACGACCTATCAGCCACCGCCGAGGACCTATCAGCCACCGCCGAGCACCACGCAGCAGGCAACGAGCACGACGTCGACGACGACACCGCCGCCGACCACCACCACGAGCACCACGCCCACGACGACGCCGTCGCCGACCGCCGCGACGACGACCCCGACAACGTCGGTGCCGATGACGACGGAGTATTTGCGGCTGCCGTTCTGGCCGGTGCCGATACCGGTTCGGGTGCCCGACGGTCAAGGTGGCGCGAGCCAGCAGCCGCAGAGCCCCTATCAGCCGCAGAGCCCCTATCAGCCGCAAAGTCCCTATCAACCGCAGTACCCATATGGCGGGTACGGCTACTAGACGTGGCGCAGGTCGCCCGTTATGCGCACACTGGTGTTATCGGTGTGAGCTGCCAGGAGGCCGCAATGGACGACAACGGTCGGTTTGGATTCGATCCCGACGACTTCGATCGAGTGTTCCGCGACGCGAGCGAGGGACTGCGCGACGCATTCGAGGGGGTCAGCCGGTTTTTCATCCCGGGCGACCGGGCCGGATGGTCTGGGCTGCTCGAGGACCTGGCCCGGCGCATGCGCACCAGGCCGGAAACCGCCGGTGAGGCCGGTGACGGTGTCTGGGCGATCTACACCGTGAGCACCGACGGCGGCGCCCGGGTCGAAGAGGTGTACGCCACCGAACTCGATGCGCTGCGCGCGAACCAGAGCAATACCGATGCGACCCGCAGGGTCCGATTCCTGCCGTACGGCATCGCCGTCAGCGTCCTGGATGGTTCAGAGGAATCAACCTAACCGCCTGGTCCCGCACCGGCCCGGCCGCCGCACCGTGACGCGTGCGATCGGAATAACAGGACATGTTCGGGGGTAAAGGGCAACAATGTTGACCATGTGCCCACGTCAGATCGCGCGTTTCGTCATTGCCGCCCTGGTCGTCGCCGGGGGGTTGCTCAGCGCGCCCATCCCGGTCGCGTCAGCGCAGCCATGCCCGGACGTCGAGGTGGTATTCGCCCGCGGTACCGGCGAGCCGCCCGGTGTCGGCGGGATCGGAGAGCCATTCGTCGACGCGCTGCGCTCGCAAGTCGGCGCTAAGTCGCTCGACGTTTATCCGGTGAACTACGAAGCCAGCAGCGATTTCTCCGACCGCATCCAGTTCGCCCAAAGCGTGGTCGACGGGATCAAAGACGCGGGCGGTCACATCGAGGCAACCGCGGCGAACTGCCCTAAGACCCGGATCGTGCTCGGCGGATATTCCCAGGGCGCGGTCGTGGCCGGTTTCGTCACGTCGGCTTCCATCCCAGCGGGGATACCGGCTGAGTACGTACCCTTCCTACCCAAGCCGATGCCGCCGGAGGTAGCCAACCACGTCGCCGCGGTGACCCTCTTCGGAAAACCGTCGGCAGCGTGGCTGCAAAACTACGGCGCACCGGCGATCGTCATCGGCCCGCTGTATGTGCCCAAGACCATCGACTTGTGTGCCCCCGGCGACACGATCTGCGGTGGCGATGCCGGCGGGGCGCCGAACTTCGCGCACGCTGAATACCTGGTGAATGGCATGACGGCCCAAGCCGCGGATTTCGCCGCGACTCATCTGTAGCTTCAGTCGGGCTGGTTCGCCATGATGGTCGCGAACAGCGTGCTCATCTCGTCAGCGGGACCGCTCGGCACGGTGTAGTCGGTGTCGGCGCGGATCTCGTCGAAATGATCACGCACAGCCTCAACCGATAGCGCGGGACTGTAAAAGCCCTTCGTCCTGCCGATGAAGAATCGCGCGACATGTCCGGCGCCAACCGTGTAGATCTCTCCGGACACCGGGCACTCCCGGTGCGTCAGGAAGGCCGCCACCGGAGCCACCAGGGCTGGGTCCAACTTCGGAAGGTATTGGGCCACAAGGTCGTCCAAGACCTCCTGCGCCGACGCGTCGCCCGGCTGGCCGGCGCCGTCGATGGAGTGTGCCAGCATCCGCGTGTAGGCGATCGGAGCGATGGCATTGATTTTGATGTTGTGGTCGGCGCCTTCGGCGGCCAGCACGCGGGTTAAGCCGATCAGCCCGGTCTTGGCCGCGCCGTAGTTGCTCATCCGCTCGGCGCCCAGGATCCCGGCCGCAGAACAGGTGTTGAGGATTCGGCCGTAGCGCTGCTCGCGCATCACCTTCCACGCCGGCCTGGTCACGTAGAAGGCGCCCTTCAGGTGCACATCCAACAGGGGTGCAAGCCGATCGGCGGTGACGTCCTCGAACGGCGCGTCGCAGACGATGCCCGCATTGTTGATCACGATGTCCACCCGTCCCCAGCTGCGCAGGGCGGTGTCGATGATCGCCTGTCCGCCTTCGGGACTGGTTACGCTGTTGGTGTCGGCGGCTGCCTCACCGCCCTGCCGGCGTATCTCCTCTGCGGCAGCGTGTGCAGCGTCGGTGTTCGAGCCAGTTCCGGTCACCGAACCGCCGGTATCGTTGACGACGACCCGCGCGCCGCGCGATGCCAGCAGCAGCGCGTACTGCTTGCCCAGGCCTCCGCCGGCGCCGGTGATGACCGCAACCTGTTCGTCGAACCGCATGTCGTTGCTCGATGGCACTGAATCTCCCTGAGTCACCAGGTGACCGGTAGCTCCTTCATCCCGTAGATGTCGGAGTCTTTGAATCGCAGTGCATCCGGCGATACCGCCAATTGCAGTCCAGGTAGGAGCCGCGCCAGCGTCGCAAATGCGACTTGCATTTCGACTCGAGCCAGGTTGGCTCCGATACATTGGTGCACACCGTAGCCGAAGCCCAAGTGTCCCCGGGCGTTCCGGTCGATATCGAAAGTCTCTGGGTTGTCGACGAATTCGCTGTCCCAGTTTCCGGCGGGCAGGTTCATCAGGAGCTTGTCTCCGGCGCGGATCAACTGACCGCCGAGTGTGAGGTCTTCGGTCGCCACCCGATCCACTTGGGCGTGCACGATGGTGAGATAGCGCATGAGCTCTTCGATGGCGTTGGCGATCACGGCCGGATCGTCGGTTTGACCGAGCCGTTCGAACACGTCGCGATGCTCCAGCAGCGCAACGGTTCCCAACGAAATCATGTTGGCGGTGGTTTCGTGGCCGGCCTGCATCATGATGACGCCGTTCATGGCCGCGGTCTCGCGGCTGAGTTGCCCGGTCGCGACGTAGTCGGTGACAAGCCGGCTGATCAGATCGTCGCCGGGTTCGCGCTCTTTGCGCTTCACCAACTCCTCGATGTAGACAAACATCGCCCCGAAGGCCTGGGCCTTTTGCTCGTCGGACGAGCTTGTGTCCAATCCAACGGTGGTGTTGTGCTGGAACAGCCCGAGATCCTCGGGCGGTACGCCCAGCAGCAGCGCGATCACCAACGACGGCACCGGCAAGGCGAAGTCGCGCACGATATCGGCCGGCGGCCCGTTGTCGATCATCGTGTGCAGGTACTGGTCGACCAGTACCTGAATCTGCGGCCGCATCGCTTCGCAGCGCCGGAAGGTGAATTGGCTGGTCATCATCCGCCGCAACCGATGATGCTCGGGATCGTCGGTCCGTGCAAAGATCACCGGCGTGCCTTCGTCGCTCGACGGTGTGATGGAGGTCGAGATGGTGTCCGCGGACAGCCGCGGGTCCACCAGCGCGGCCCTGATGTCCTGGTAGCGGCTCACTGACCAGACCGGTTGGCCGCCCCACATCGCCCGTCGCAGGCCGGGCTCTTCTCGCCAGTTGACGAATTCCGGCGGGGGATGCAGGGGACAGTGCGCGGCCCGTTGGGCCGGTATGACCGGAAGCTCGGTTTCGGAGCGGGAATCGGAAGTTGTTGCCGTCACAAACGTTTCCTTATAAGTGTCAGCTGTCTGCCAATTACCCGAGCGTAGGACCCGGCTGATTGGCAGTCAACTGTCAGTTACGCTGTCGCTATGACCGCGGTTTCCGACCGACCGTTGCGGGCGGACGCCGCACGCAACGCCCAGCGGATCCTGCGGGCGGCACGGGACGTCTACGATGAGCTGGGGCCGGAAGCACCCATCGAGGCGATCGCCCGTCGCGCAGGAGTCGGCGAGCGAACGCTCTATCGCAGGTTTCCGACCAAGGCCGAGCTGATCAGGGCTGCGCTGGATCAATGCATCGCCGAGGACCTCACGCCGACGATCGAGGCCGTCCGGCACGCCGATGACCCGTTGCGCGGCCTCGCCCAACTGATCGACGCGGCGATATCGCTGGGCGCCCGCGAACACAACCTGCTGACCGCGGCGCGCATGGCCGGGTCGCTCACCCCCGACATCTCGACCTCGCTGTATGAGGCGCTGAGCGAGCTTGCCCAGCGAGGCCAGCAGGCCGGTGTCGTCCGTGCCGACCTGGTCGACGACGATCTGCCGCGTCTGATCGCGATGCTGCATAGCGTGCTGTGGACGATGGATTCGAACAGCGACGGCTGGCGCCGCTACGTCGCGCTGATACTCGACGCGATATCGATCGACAAACGACGGCCCCTGCCCCCGGCCGGCGCTCTCCGTTTTGCGCCCGCGTCGAGCAGCTGGCCGATGTGAAGGGTCGTTATCCGATCGTGACTATTTCTTGATTTGCCCGTAAGCTGCTCGCCGTGGGTCGTCACCGATTAGCCACCAGCCGGCGGAAAGTGCCGGTCACAGTGGCTGTAGTGGCGGCCCCGGCCGCCGCTTTATTTGCCCTCGGTGGAAGTGCATATAAATCCACCCCCCGTAGTGACGCCGATTCGGTTGCTGGGGCAGCTGCGCCGTGCTGCGTCCAGGTCATGGCGGCCGCACCAGCGTCGTCGTCGTGGGCTCCTTCCAGCGTGAGTGCCGGCCCCGCTGAGGAGCAGCCGGCATCGAGGGCATCAAGATGGCGAGTGGTTCCAAGGTATGTCCCGCAGGTTTTGCCCGTGGGAGTCGCTCCGGAGCGGGGCCTCCAGGTCAAGACGATTTTGGCCGCTCGCAGTATCAGCGCGGCGTTCCCCGAGATCAAGAGCATGGGCGGCGTGCGACCCGACGCACTGAGATGGCATCCGCAGGGTTTGGCGATCGATGTGATGATTCCCAACCCCAGTAGCGCGGCGGGCATAGCGCTCGGAAACGAGATCGTGGCCTTCGCGCTCAAGAACGCGAGTCGATTCGCGTTGCAAGACGCCATCTGGCGGGGCACCTACTACACCCCCAGCGGGCCATCAGGATCCGGCTACGGCCACTACGACCACGTCCACATCACCACCCATGGCGGTGGATACCCCACCGGCGGGGAGGTCTACATCCGCTAGTCGTGAGCTACGACGCTGCCGGTCCGGTGAGCAGCTGCCGAATCACTGGCGCAGCCCAGCGACAGAGTTCCTCGCGGCTCAGGTTGGCCACCGGCGGATTCACCAGCAAATAGCGGGTCATCGCAAGCCCGATGACGAAGGCGCCGGTCAGCCCTGCCCGCTGCACGGGGTGGTCCGGAGTGGCGGTGACCAGCTTGGGTGCGATCTGCTGTGCGAACACCTGCCGCAATGTCTCGGCCGCGAGCTGGCTCGTCATCGCCGCCCGCAACAGCGCCACGAACGTCTCGTCTTCCTCCCATACCGCGAAGAATCGCTCTAACAAAATGTTCGCGACCTCGTCGGGATCAACGCCCGACAGATCTGGCAGTTCGATCGCGAAATCGGCTGCTGCTGCGAATAAGTTCTGCTTGCTGCCGAAGTAGCGGATCACCAGCGCCGCATCCACACCGACGTCCGCCGCGACGGCGCGCAAGGTCGTGCGTTCATATCCTTCAGCCCCGAAACGGCGACGTGCTGCCGCCAAAATGTCGGCGCGAGTCCGGCTCGCGTTGCGAGGTCGCACCGAGGTCATGCCGAGACTCCGGTTGGCTGTTTACCCGCACGCATGATCACGACGGCGCCGGCCCGACCAGGAGCTGACGAAAGACCGGGGCAGCCCACCTGCTGAGTTCTTCACGGCTGAGGTTGGCCACCGGCGGATTGGCCAGAACGGATCTGGTTGCCGCGAGCCCGATCACGAACGCGTCCGTCACCGCGATTCGCTTCATGTGGTTGTCCGGGGTGGCACCCATCAGGGTGGGTGCGACATGGGCGGCCAGCGTCTGGTTCAAGGTATCGGCCGCAACCCGGCTCGTCATCGCCGCGCGCAACAGCGCCAGGAACGTGTGGTCGTCCTCCCAGACCGCGAAATAGCGAGGCAGCAGCATGTCCGCAATGTCGTCCGCGTCCACACCCGACAGATCGGGCAAATCGATCCTGAATTCGGTGGCCGTCGCGAACAAGTCTTGCTTGCTGCCGAAGTAGCGGATCACCAACGCCGCATCCACTCCGACATCTGCGGCGATAGCGCGGAGCGTGGTGCGCTCGAACCCCTCCGCCGCAAATCGGCGGCGCGCGGCGGCCAGGATGTCCGCCCGCGTCTGAGCGGCATCGCGAGGGCGGGTCTCGGGCATCATGAAACCCTATATGTCATCCGCTGTTGACAAGTGGTCAGGGGTGCGCGTAGGTTCCAAGTCACCGACTGTTGACAAAAGTCATCGGCCGTTGAAATGAGCTTCACGTAGGCGGGTGGTCCTCATGGCTGGAGGCCTTCGGAGGGGCATCGCAACCTACCGCTGCTCGACTGATGGGCCCCCGACCGAACCATCCGGCGCCGGCGCTCGTGTTATCAGCGAGGGCGTATTCGGTCCCGGGTTCGCACAACCCGTGGCCATTGCTGGTGGGGGCCCACGCCGCTGGCCCGATCTCGATCGGGGACAGCGAAAGACGCGCCGTCCGCGTGCCGAGGGGCCACGTGGACGACACGGTATGCCAAATGCGGCGACGACGCCGGCAAGAAACACGCTCAGATAAGGATGAATAAAAGTGACAAAGTCATTGAGCCGCAAGAAGTTTGGTGTTCAAGCCGCCGGCAGCGTCATCGCCGGCGTGCAGGGCGCACTGCCGGAGCACCGGTATGCGCAGAGCGAGATCACCGACATGCTCGCCGCGTTACCGGCTTTCGATGGATGCGAGGACATCCTGCGCAAGCTGCATGCGAGCTCCAAGGTCAACAGTCGCTACCTGGTGCGGCCTCTCGAGGAGTACGCGTCGCTGACCGACTTCGGCGACGCGAACAACATCTTCATCGAGAATGCGGTGGAACTCGGTTGTGCGGCGCTGACGGCCGCGCTCGATGAGGCGGGATTGCAACCCCAGGACGTCGATGTCATCTTCTCGACCACCGTCACCGGTATCGCCGTTCCGTCCGTCGACGCTCGCATCGCTTCTCGGCTGGGACTGCGCCCGGATGTGCGTCGCGTGCCGTTGTTCGGCCTGGGTTGCGTCGCAGGGGCTGCAGGGGTGGCCCGACTCAACGACTACCTGCGCGGTGCACCCGACGATGTCGCGGTCTTGGTCGCCGTCGAGATGTGCTCGTTGACCTACCCCGCGGCCGGACGCTCGATCGCCAGCCTGGTCGGCACCGCTCTGTTCGGCGACGGTGCTGCGGCGGTGGTCTCCGTCGGCGCACGGCGCGCTGAGAAGATCGGCGCCGCGGGCCCCGACGTCCTCGGATCCCGGAGCCATCTCTACCCTGACTCGCAAAACACGATGGGCTGGAACGTCGGCTCCACCGGATTCGGCCTCATCCTTTCTCCGGACGTTGCGACCGTCGTCGAGACGTATCTGCCCGAGGACGTCACGAAGTTCCTTGCAGCCCACGGTTTGAACATCGCCGATGTTCCTACCTGGGTCAGCCATCCCGGTGGTCCGAAAGTCATCGAGTCGATCGTCGGCTCACTCGGATTGCCCGACGACGCGCTCGAATTGACATGGCGTTCGCTCAGCGAGGTCGGCAATCTCTCGTCGGCATCGGTGCTGCACGTGTTGCGCGACACCATCGCCAAGCGCCCGGCCGCGGGCAGCCCCGGGCTGATGATGGCAATGGGTCCGGGCTTCTGCTCCGAACTCGTGATGCTGCGCTGGCGCTGATTGCCATGAACTGGTATCTGCTGTTGATCGGCGCGGTCGCCGTGGAGCGCCTGGCCGAACTCGTGGTGACCAAACGTAACCGCGCCTGGAGCCAGGCGCACGGCGGCGTCGAATTCGGCGCCGGACACTATCCGGTGATGGTGGCGCTGCACACTGGGCTGCTGGTGGGATGCCTGGCCGAGCCGATCGTGTTGCACCGCCCCTTCATTGCAGCGCTGGGCTGGCCGATGCTCGCGATTGTCATCGCCGCACAGGCGTTGCGCTGGTGGTGCATCAGCACCCTGAAATATCAGTGGAATGCCCGGGTGATCGTGATACCGGGTGCGGCGCGGATCATCGGCGGCCCGTATCGCTTTCTGCCTCACCCGAATTACGTCGCGGTGATCGCCGAAGGCTTTGCGCTGCCGCTGGTGCACACCGCGTGGATGACCGGGCTCGTGTTCTCGGTTCTCAACGCGGTCTTGCTGCGGACGCGAATTCACACTGAAAACGCTGCACTGGCGGGACTGGCATGATCGATCTCCTCGTCGTCGGCGGTGGCCCGGCCGGGCTGGCCACCGCCATCAACGGCGCCAAGGCCGGATTGGAAGTAGTCGTCGTCGAAAAGCGCAGCGGAGCGATCGACAAGGCTTGCGGTGAAGGGCTGATGCCACACACGCTGCGGCACTTGGAGTGTCTCGGCGTGCGCCCCCACGGCAAGCCGTTCCGGGGCATCAGCTACTGGGACGGCACCCGACACGTCAACGCGCCCTTCAGGCGTGGCGCTGGGCGCGGCGTACGCCGAACCGTGCTACACGGCGCGCTTCTCGACGCTGCCGCCGGCGCGGGCGTGCGGATCTGCCACGACGAAGTGGGTGAGATAAGCCAAGACGCGACGTCTGTTCGCGCCGGGCATTGGCAGGCACGCTACCTCGCCGCCGCCGACGGGCTGCACTCGCCGATCCGCCGGTCCTTGGGCCTGGAGCGACCGAGCCCGGGTGCGCGTCGGTGGGGTATTCGACGGCACGTGCGCACGGCGCCGTGGTCGGACTACGTCGAGGTGCATTGGGCGCCCGGTGCCGAGGCGTACGTGACGCCGATAGCCGACGACTGCGTGGGCGTAGCGGTGCTGAAGTCTCGTCGGGGCGGATTCGATTCCCATCTCGCGGAGTTTCCCGCTTTGCGAGATCGGATCGAGGGTCTGCCGCACGAGCCGGATCGGGCTGCCGGGCCGCTGCGCCAGCGGGTTTCAAGCCGAGCCTCGGGTCGGGTTCTGTTGGTCGGTGATGCCGCGGGCTACGTCGACGCTCTCACCGGTGAGGGTCTCGGCCTGGCCTTCGGCGCCGCGGAGCTGTTGGTGAACGCTGTTGTCGCGGAGCGCCCGGACACCTACGACCGCCAATGGCGCCAGATGACCCGGCGTTATCGAATGCTGACCGCGGCCTTACTTCAGGCGAGCGCCTTTCCGGCTATACGGGGGCGCATCGTGCCGGCCGCAGCGGCGATGCCGAGTGTCTTCACCGGCGTCGTCAATCTGCTTGCTCAATAAAGAGCTGAGGCCGCTGGTGCACGGGGTCGTGCGCTGTGGTCAGATCTCGGGCGTGACAACACTTGCCACCGCACTGGGCAGCACGCTTTCGGGAATCTCGCGGGTAGTGCTTCCCAACGCGTTTTCGCGCGTCACGACGTAGGTGTAGCGGTCAGCTCCGGGATCCCTGGCGAATGGTTCTTCGCTGTCGAGGAGCTGTTCCAGTGTTTTGCGATCGTCAGGATGCAGTGCGTCACCATCGATGGCGCCACTGGCCTTCAGGCCGGCGAAGCCGCCACGTCGCTCGATGATGTAGCGATCCTGCATTGCTGTGCCTCGATCGTCCTGGCTCGACAACAGGTCAGACGGAGATGTCGGCCGCTGGAATGCCGACTCGCGTCCATGCGTCGTCCACCCCACGATATACGTTGGTATCGCCGGGGAATAAGGATCTGGCGCCGGCGCGGGTAAGCTTGGCGAACTCTGCCATCCCCATCGACGCGTGAGCTTTAGGACTAGTCAGCGCCGCATACCAAACTTTTCCGGCCTTTTCCCAGGAGCGTCCACCAATAGTCATCGCCGCGAGGTAGAAGGCGTGATTTGGGATGCCGCTGTTCTCGTGCGGATCCCCGCCGGGAACATAGTCGCTGTAGTGCGACGGCTGCGGCGACAGGCACTGTTGAGAGCGAGGTTGAGCCATGTTGCGCAGGCACGTGTAGCCCTTCGCAATTGCCACCGGACCGAGCACCGCTGCGCCGATGAGCCAGTCTGCTTGGACGGCGGTCTGCTTCCTGCGCCACTGATGAAACATCGCACCGAATACATCGGAGACGCTCTCGTTGAGAGCACCTGGCTCGTCGGTGTAGTCGAGGCCCGCGGTGAATTGGGTAACGCCGTGCGTTAACTCGTGGCCGATCACGTCATCCGCTTTCGTGAAGTCGGTGAATACTTGGCCGTCCCCGTCTCCGTACGTCATCTGAGCGCCATTCCAGAAGGCGTTGTCGTAGCGCACCCCGTAGTGGATCGACGACATCAGCGTCATGCCGGCATCGTCAACCGAGTTCCGCCCGAAGCACTGCCGATAGAAATCGACGACAGCGTGGGTTGTGTCGAAGGCGCGTCTCGCCGTGATGTCCGAGCTGCTACCGGGATTCGCGACGGGCGAGCCGGGCAGCGATCGAGTGTTTTTACAGTCGTAGACCGTTACCGCTGGTACAGACGCCAGCACACCGGCAACTTGCAAGGTGGTGATCCCGGTGGCAAGAAGACTCGCCTGTGTCGCCTCGGTCTGGGCGTTTCGCAGTCGTCGCCACGCTTCCTCGACCGCGACACAATCGCGTATGGCCTGTCGCGACTCTGCCGGGATCGACTCGTCCTCGGCGAGCCTGCGTAGCACACCTGTCGGAACGATGAAGCGACCGCTACGAGCGCACATGAGCCAACTCCTTTGAGAACGCACAGTTTAACCGGACGTCTACGCGGAGTACGGTAATGGAGGTTCCGCGGAACTGCGCCCTTCGTCGGGGCGACCAGCGCCAGCCAAACGTCACCATAGCATCACCATTCGAGAACGGTTCTGCGACGCGGCTCGTCTTCAAGATCAACTCTGTGAACAATTGAGTCGTTGTCCAATACGACTCAGGTACGACCATGCGGTCCTGCTGCACCTTTTGGGCCAACAAAGGAGCTGACGTTTGATGGCGATCTTTGATCGACTCGGTATCAAAGTTATTGCCGGCGTCGGGTTGTGCGGGGCCGCCATGGCGTTGAGCCCGGACGCTGCGGCTACCCCGCTGAAAACGGGCGGCTATTCGTGCGTCCAGGGAATTGCGGGCGAAACTGCACCGGCGGCGGTCGCCGGCGGACCGGTGGTCGCGCCGGTGTGCGTTCCGCCTGCGCCTGCTGGCGCTGCACTCTCCGGCGCGGCTGGACCTGCGGCGGCTGCCGGTGCTCCGGCGGGCGCGCCGGTGCCTGCGGGCGCGGGTGCCCCAGTGCCGGTTGGCGCTCCGGTGGGTTTGCCCGTCGGTGCTCCCGTGATAGCGGGTGCCCCGGCACCCGGGGGCGCATTACTCACTGGCGTGGGTGGCCTTGCGGGTAAGGATGCGCCGACTGGTGCGACGCCGACCGGCGGTCCTGCGCCCGGTCAGCCGATTCTGCCAGGTCCTCCGGAGTGACGACCGGTCGCCGAGTCAAGCCCTGACCCAGGGGCGCCACTCAGCCAGCGCCTCTGCATTCCGTGGTTGTGCACGTCAGGATCGTGCCGACCTCACTACGACGAAAAGCTCTGTTCCACAGCATCACTCGATGTGCGCACCCGCACAACATCTAGTGCGTGAGCCTTATGAAGCCGGCGGCTGTCGCCGCCGCTATTCCTTCACAATTACCGGGTCGCCGACGTTGACCGTGTTGTAGTACCACTCAGCGTCCGCGGGGCTCAGGCTGACGCAGCCGTGGCTGACATTCTCCAGCCCAAGTGAATTGACGGCCCACGGAGCTGAATGCACGAAGATGCCACGGCGGGTTATACGTACGGCGTAATCCACCGGGACCCGGTAACCCGCGGGATCGGTGAGCCGGACGCCGACGCTGCTCGAATCCATAATCACCGAGCGTTCCTTGGACAGCACCGTGTAGGAGCCGACAGGTGTCGGGAATTCCGGCCTACCCATCGAGGCCAGCATTACGCCCTGTTCTCCCCAGTGGGGTCGGTGGTGCGGCGCTGGTAGTGGAGGCGTAGGTCCCGCCCCTACTCCGTCGATGGCCACGGTGAACGTGTGATCTGAGATATCAGCAACACCGAGCACCGCGGGACCCGTTTTGAAGTCCGTCGACAGGCCACCCACCGAGAGCGCCACCGTGCTGTGCGACGGCCAGAATCCGTCAGGAACCCACTGGACCACGTCGGTGTCCAGCCATTCGAACTTGCCGGTCATCGCGGGCGTCGTTTTGATGTCAATGGCACGCTCGGCAGCGTGCCGGTTGGCGACGGGCGCGCTGAACGTCACCACCACTGGGTGCGCCACACCCACCACATCGCCGCGCGTTGGCAAAACCGATGTGACGGCGAACCTTCCGACTGAGTGGCCGCCGCCCGGCTTACTCTTGCCGGCCCGACAACCACGGTCGCAGCGATCACAATCACCGCAAGAACGCACCGAACAACCGCCCGCATGGCTCCGACCCCTTTAATCGACACGATTCCAATTGGCATCGTAGGGGCGCCGCGAAGAGTGGAAGTGTAAGGGCGCGTAAGCAATTCGATCACGCCTTTATCACGTTTTGACCACAGCGCGAGACGCCTGTTCGAGCGTGTCGCGTTCTGCGACTTCCGCGAGCTGGCGTCAATGGATGCGGGCGCTGCCGCCGAGGCAAATCTCTAGAACACTGCCGGTGATGACCCCGGGATCGGTCACCAGGTACAGCACGCCGCGGCTGACGTCCTCGGGCTGCAGCCATGGCTGAGGTATTGGATTGGCTTTCATCATCCGCCGCACTAGATCGTCTGGGATGTCGTCGCCGCCAGCGGGTTGCACCATCGGTGTTTGAGTTGTGGTCGGGCAGATGACGTTCACCGTGATGCCCTCTTTGGCGACTTCCAGGGCAACGGACTTGGCGAGGCCGATGACACCCCACTTCGTGGCGTTGTACGCGGCCAGCTCGGGGATACCCATTCGGCCGCCCATCGACGAGGTCACGACGATCCGTCCGAACCGCTGCTGTCGCATCACCGGTATGGCTGCCCGCAAGGTGTGAAATGCGCCGGTCAGGTTGGTGTCGACCAGCTGCTGCCAAACCCCGTCGGTGACCTCTTCCAGTCGCCCGGTGCTGACGATCCCGGCGTTAGCCAAGACGATGTCGAGGCTGCCCATGTCGGCGACCGTTTGCTTGATCGCGGCGCCGACGGCGACCGAATTGCGCACGTCCAGCGTTAGCGGCAAGCACCGCCGTCCCAGCGCTTCAACCAGCTTTGCCGTCTCTTGTAAATCGTCCTCGGTGCCTAGGGGGTAGGTCAGGCCCGTCATCGCATCGGGGGCATCGGCCGCCACGATGTCGGCCCCCTCGGCTGCCAATGCCAATGCATGTGCGCGCCCCTGCCCTCGAGCCCCACCGGTGATCAAGGCCACGCGTCCGTCCAAAGCACCCATAGGCGATTAAGCTACCGGCCCGAACCTGCGCACCCTGCTGGCAGTCATCGCGTCCGTCGTCCGTCACCGGCGGCGTCGCTAACGCGGCCGCTGTCTCAACGGCTTCCGAGTTGGACGGCTTTGACGACCAGCAGCGCTGCGCCTATTACCAGGTAGCCGCGCAGCGCCAGCATGCCCAGTTTGGTGCCTGCCGACCACGTCACCGGTTCTAGTAGCGCCAACTGCGGCATCCGCCACTGTGTTCTATCCGCATCGTGGGGCAGGGGCGGCGGGAAAGGTTGCGGGCCGTGACGGCGTTCGAGCCATCTCAATGCTCCAACAGCAACAATGACGCCGATCACGATAGCGACCACCAGATACTCGGTGACCGCGACGACGTTGACGTCCGGGAACAGGGTCGTGGCCATCAAGATTCCCGACAATAGGAGCAACGTCGACACGATGAAACCGGCGACGATGTTGAGCCAGCGGCGGTTCACCCACGGGCCGAGCACTTCTCGGTCGTTACACAACAGCAGCAGAAACACGCTGGCGCTGGGCAACAGCAGGCCGGCCAGTGCCTGCACGGCGGTGGTGATCAACCCCAGGGGTGCGCCTGGGATCAGCACGATGGCCGCTGCGGCGGCGACCATACCGGTGTAGGAGAAATAAAACTCTTTGGCGTCGGAAAACCCACGGTGCAAAGAGTGTTTGAGACCGAAGACGTCACCGAAGGCGTAGCTGGTAGACAGCGTGACTGCGGCCGCGCCAATGATGGACGCGTCGAGGAGCACGATCGCGAACATCCATCCCAAGACATTGCTGTGCTGAGCCAGCAGTCGCGCAATCGCGCCGGCATCGACGAAGTCCGTCGAGTGTCCGGTGGAGCGTGATGCCCAGTCCGCGGTCATCACCAATGCTGCTGCGCCAATGACGACGACAAACGCGCCGATGGTGGTGTCTGCGCGTTCGTAGCCGATGAAACGCGGTGTGATGCGTTTGTCGACGATGTTGGACTGTTGGAAGAAAAGCTGCCAAGGGGCGACCGTAGTTCCGACGATCGCGATTATCAGCAGCACCGCATCCGAGCTGAGCCCACCTTTGATGCCGGGTACCACGAAGTAACGGGCAGCGGCGCCCCATTGCGGATGAGACAACAACAGCATTGGGATCTGCAGCAACGTAACCGCGATGAACGCGAACATGGCCCGCTCCCAACGCCGAAAACTCCCCGAGGCCATGATCGCCACTAGGGCGATGGCCGAGATGGGAACGACAATGTACCTCGAAACACCGAAATAGCCTGCAGCCAAGGAGATCCCGATGAATTCTGTCACGATCGTCAAGAAGTTCAGCAAGAACAGGTCGCCGACCGAAAACCAGCCCCAGCCACGGCCAAAACGCTCGTTGATTAACCGCGCATGTCCTACTCCGGTGACCGCTCCGAGTCGAACCACCATCTCCTGGTTGACGATCAGAACCGGAATCAGCAGCAACAACACCCACAAAAGGCTGTAGCTGTAGTTTTGCCCCGCCTGGCTGTAGGTCGCCACACCACCAGCGTCGTTATCGCCGACCATTACGATCAGGCCCGGACCGACGATCGCCAGCAACGTCATCAATCGTGTCTTGAGCGTGCGTCCGTGATCGGTCGCATCCACCCGGATCCGGCCGAACGCACCCTCAATGTCGCCGAGGTGCGCACTGTCCAGCACCGCCGAAGTACCGAGAACCTCACGAGCGGTGCCCGACACAGAACCCTGGCCCTTTGGCTCAGTCACGGGTCGGTCCGCCCTGGTTGTCCAAATCCGAGTTCTCCGCTGAGGTTTCGCGGATCGGGTGCGGCGCAGGTTCGCGTCGCCGCCAATCTTCTGGCACGATGGCCTCCAAGAGATCGTCAAAGGTCACCACACCCAGGACGTGATCGTGTTCGTCGACGACAGGGATAGTGACCAGGTTGTAATCGGCCATCAGCAAGGCGATATCGGTCACGTCAGCTGACGGGGTAACCCGGACCGGGTCCAAGTCGGCCACGTCCAGCACCGACGTATCAGGGGCCGACTGCAGCAGCTCGATAACCGACACCACACCGACCAGCTCACCGGCCGCACTGAGAACATGGATGTTCAGCAGCGCCTCGGGCTGCAATGTACGGGCCTCCGCCAGAATCGAAATCGCCTGCGCGGCAGTAGCATCCGTCGGGCACGACGCCACATCAACGCCCATCAAACCGCCGGCGGTAGCAGGGTTGAAACCCATCAGGGTGACCACCTTGGTGCGCTGACCCGCAGGCAGCAGCTCCAGCACAGGGCGGCGACGAGATTGACGGAGCTCGAAGATGGCGTCGGCGGCATCGTCAGCCCGCATTCGGGCCAACACCCCGGCGACATCGGTGTCACTCATATTGCCGAGCAGCTTGTTGGCCTTATCGGGGTCGAGTTCTTCGAAAACGTCGGCTTCCAACTCGGGGTCACCGTGAATGCGGTCGAGAATCTCACCGCCCTCACGCTTGTCGGCGTCTTCGAGCAAGTCAGCGATCTGCGCCGGTTTGAGCTTGCCAAAACGCCCCTTGGCGCGGCGCTCAAGACTGCTCTGCTGGTGTCCGATCAGTGGTTCAAACGATTTCCAGTCCCGGCTGGCGTTGCCGCCACCGGCGTGTATCAGCCCGAACAGGCGCGGTGGACGGCGGGTATCGAGGCGCGCCAGCACCCAGTTCGTCCCGGTGTCTTCCAACTCGACGTCGTAGGCGTGCACCAACTCCGCGGCCGGCACATCAATCAGTCGATGATCGAGCAGATCGGCACGCAGCAGCACCTCGCCGGGCCGGCGCTCAAACGCGCGCAGGTTGACCTTGTTCTGCGACAACAGGACCTTGCCGTGCGCCCACTCCGCGATCTGCTTCCATGACACATACACCCGGTTCCCGCCGATCCCCGCTACCAGCCCCGTCACCGGCGGGTAGACGTCGGCTCCCCCTAAACGCACCACCACGTCCTCGACCTTGCCGACGGTGTCATCGGACCTGGCGATCACCGGCTGACCTAGCAGTTCGGACAAATGGATTGCTCGCGACGTCGACGCGGAACCGGGGACCTCAGACGAAGCGGCATCACTCATGACGAGCCTTTCCACGAACAGACCGGCGCCCATCGACAGCGCTGCAGCCCAATAGCAACAGCCTGAGGTAAACAAAGCACAACGCAATTCGGTCCGGACGTGGCCACGCCGGGTAGAGGCGCACCGGCGTTCTTGCGGTTACGCAGGCGCGGCCGTATAACTCCTGCTGAGAGCATTCAAAGGGGTGGTGTAGCTGGAAACCGATCCGCGCGACGATGTCGTGGCGCGTCAGTATCAGCGATGGGTGTACCCATCGCCGATTCTCGACCTCAAGGAATGGAGCGCCGGCAGCTATGACTGGACGGACCCCGTCCACGCTCATTGGGTCTACTGGCCCGACCGCGAATACCCCCCTGGTCTCGACATTTTGGTCGCCGGTTGTGGCGCCAACCAGGCCGCATGCTTTGCGTTCACCAACCCGTCGGCGAAAGTCGTGGGCGTGGACGTCAGCCAGCCGTCGCTGGATCACCAGCAATATCTGAAAGACAAGCACGGACTGAAGAACCTCGAGTTGCATCTGCTCCCGATCGAAGAGCTGTCGGCACTGGGGCTCGACTTCGACCTGGTTGTATGCATCGGCGTTCTGCACCACTTGGCTGACCCAGCCAAGGGGATGCAAGCCCTCGCCGGATGCCTGCGGCGGGATGGGGTCGCGAGCGTGATGCTCTATGGGAAATATGGTCGGATCGGTGTCGATTTGTTGGCGTCGGTGTTCGGCGAACTGGGGTTGGGCCAAGACGACTCGTCGGTGCAGGTGGTCCAGGAAACGGTCTCGGTGCTGCCGGCAGAGCAGCCCGTATGGAGCTACTTGAAAAATTCGACGGACTTGAACGCTGATACCGGCGTGGTGGACACGTTTCTGCATGGGCGGCAGCGTTGTTACACGGTCACGGAGTGCATCGACTTGGTTACATCGGCGGGCCTGGTCTTTCAGGATTGGCACTTCAAATCCCTCTACTACCCGCAAGAGAGTTACGCGCTGCCTGACCGGCTGTTGTCAGCTCCAAACGCGTTGCCCGACATCGAGATCTGGTCGTTGATGGAACGCCTCCAGGCCCTGAACACGAGTCACTGCTTTGTGGCTTGCCGCCCCGATCGGGCCAAAGGCGGACTACGCGATCGACTTCTCTTCAGCGGAAGCTCTTGGCTATATCCCGGTGATGCGAGCATTCAGCGGTGTGTCCGGCAATGACATCGTCATGCCGCACGGGAGGGTGCCGCTGAGCCCAGTCCAGGTGCCCTTCATTCAGCTTGTCGACGGACGCCGCACGATCCGAGAGATTGCCGCGCTGGTGGCGAGGGATGGCGCGCCTCAGCCCGGTGCAGCGGGCGTTGAGAATTTCGCGCAACGTATTTCAGAGCCTTTGGCGTCTCGATTTCTTGGCGATGGCCCGGACCCCGCCGAGACAAGACAACTGAGCGTGGTCGGCGAACAACCAAGCTGCACGCGGCCCGGCATACCTGCGCGACACTGATGCACTTGTCCGGGGTGCCGGTGGCGGTGATCGCGGCGTGGATCGGACACAAAGACGCCTCGTTGACGATGAAGCTCTACACCCACTCGCAAACCGAAGCGCTCAAAGCCGCTGGCGAGACACTGAACCGCGCGTCACCGTAGGTCAGTCTGAACGCGGGTTCAAGAGTCGATGACCCATTTCCCGCAACTCGTCCCGTTGCGCGTCGGTCAACGCCGGACCAAGGCGGATACGCTCTTCTATATAACGATCCCACAGTGGCGTCCGCGTGCCCTGGTCGGTGTCGGATGCGCGAACTTCGGCGTCGGTCATGGCATGGCCCCATTCATTCAAAGGGAGCGATGGCTCCGCAGAAAATTAATCGGAGCCTCGGCCCCCAGCGGCCCGCCAGACCCATCCTGTCGATCCCGTTCCCGGCGCAATGCCGTTAATTCACGGCAGAACCGAGATCACGGAAAGGGAAGCACAATGAACGAAGCACAATGAACAACGAAAACCTGTGGCTGAGAACCGTGAACTGTGCCAACGGCTAGCCGACGCGGCGAACGAGCTGCGCGCACTGCGGGAATACGCGCGGTGCAACGCGCGGCGCTCGACCGATGTCGTGGCGGCGTTCTACAACGGCCAACGCGACGCGCTGAACACAGCGGTGATGATCGTCGCCCATCCCGAGGTGTACCGCGCAACCCGCGCGATCCAAGTTGAATCACCAACCGATTGAGGTCTGAAGATGGCTGAGCACACCGCCGAGAAAACGCTTGACGGGCATCCGATCAAGCAAGGGTTGCGGGTCTGGGACTACGACCTGAAGGCAGGAACCATCGACCTGTCCGACACGCAATCGTACGACTGGCAGAAATGCTGCTGCGGTCGGTGCCCCAACGGGCGCACCCTCTGGTTCCACGTCGTGCGCGACGATGGCGGACATACGCTACTCCCTCATCTCAGATCTGAGACGAACGCCAGGGGCCGCCTGGTTGTGTGATCGAAAATGAGTTCTGGTCGAGTTGTGTCACCGACGTGTCAATGAGCGGCGGTCGAACACCCTTCGAACGGTGTCGGCGCTGGTCAGCTGTGGAGCCGATGACGGGAATCGAACCCGCGTATTCAGCTTGGGAAGCTGATGTTCTGCCATTGAACTACATCGGCGCGGTTGTTTCGGAAGGCTAGCACCCGGCGGCACGTCGTTCATCGACTCCGCGAGCCGCAGTCGAGCGGATACGCTCGTCGCGTGCTGCTCTCCGATCGCGACCTCAGGGCCGAAATTGCCGCCGGCCGGTTGGGAATTGACCCGTTCGACGACACCTTGGTCCAGCCGTCCAGCGTCGATGTTCGCCTCGACAGCCTGTTCCGGGTGTTCAACAACACCCGATACACCCACATCGACCCCGCGCGGCAACAAGACGAGTTGACCAGTCTGGTGGAACCGGTCAACGGGGAACCGTTCGTGCTGCACCCCGGCGAGTTCGTGCTCGGGTCGACGCTGGAACTGTGCACGCTGCCCGATGACTTGGCGGGTCGGCTGGAGGGCAAATCGTCGCTGGGGCGCCTCGGCTTGCTGACCCACTCGACGGCGGGCTTCATCGATCCCGGCTTCAGCGGTCACATCACGCTGGAGCTCTCCAACGTCGCCAATCTGCCGATCACGCTGTGGCCGGGCATGAAGATCGGCCAGCTGTGCATTCTGCGGTTGACCAGCCCCGCCGAGCATCCCTACGGCAGCGCGCGGGCCGGATCGAAGTATCAGGGTCAGCGCGGGCCGACGCCGTCGCGCTCGTACCAAAACTTCATAAGGTCTACATAACTTCCGCTGTAACGCCGCACAGCCCTTTTCGCGACCATCCCTACATATGGCGGCCGATGCGGTGCTCTCCTCCGCTTAGACCGTGGGGTTATCGGGGGCCTTTGGAGGAGCGATGGACGTCGTACTCGGTTTATCGATGGCACCCACAGCCGTTCGTATGGTGCTGGTGGAAGGCGAAAACGCCGACGGCGTCACGGTCGACGACGACAATTTCGACATCGTCGCCGATGACGATGCAGCGACGCTGAGTGCAGCCGATCAGGTGATCTCGACGATCTTGGGCACTCGGGAAGGCGCCACACAGGCCGGCTATGCGTTGGCATCGACCGGAGTGACCTGGACCGATCCGGTGGACGCTGCCGCCCTGCGCGAGGCGTTGGCCACCCGCAAGATCGAGAACGTCATGCTGGTCTCGGCCTTCATGGCTGCGGCCGCGCTGGCCCAGATGGTGGGCAGCGCTACCGGCAACGCCCACACCGCCCTGCTGTTCGTGGAAGCCGACACCGCGACGCTGGCCGTCGTCGACTCCGCCGACGGTTCCATCAGCGATGTCCACAAAGAGCTGATCTCCGGCGTCGACACTGCTGCCGAATTGGCCGGGATGGTCGCCGGCTTGGACAGGCTGGAGCCCCACCCGCAGCACCTGTTCCTCGTCGGCTCCGGTGTGGACATCGCAGCGCTCAAGCCACAGCTGGAGGCGGTGACGTCGCTTCCCGTGAGCGCACCGGAAGAACCAGAGACGGCGTTGGCTTGGGGCGCGGCGCTGGCGTCGGCCAGTGCGCCACTGTTTGTGTCGTCGACCGCTGCCCTGGCCTACGCACAAGATCCCGCCACCGGGGAGGTCGATCCCTACGCGGTCTCCCCGGGATACCTCGCGGTGCCGGACGTTCCGGCGGGCACCGAGCTGGGTGAGGACGACCTCGCCTACAGCGCCGTCCCCGATGAAGAAGCCGAAGCCCATACCGCCGCGCAGGATGAGGAAGCCGAAGCCAATACCACCGCCCTGGATCTGGCCGGCGACGAGCATCGCGAGCGCCGGCCGCTTCTGCTCGTTGGCACCGTATTGGCGGTGGTCTTTGTTGCCGCGATCTTGGCGCTGGAGGTCTCTCTAGCACTCGGTATCCGGCCGAGTGCTGTTGCGCTGCTGCCCAGGCCGCTGCAAAACCTGCTCGTCCCAACCCCGCAAGCCCCTGCGCGCGCCCCGGCTCCGGCGAGCGCCCCGGCGCCGCAGGTCAATCATCTGCAGGCGCCGGTAACAGCACCTCAACCGATGCACGCACCGATTCCGGCTCCTGCGCCCGCGGCTCCGGCACTCCCGCCGGCACCGGCACTCTCGCCGGCACCGGCACTCCCGCCGGCTCCGGTCGTTGCGCCCCGGGCGCCCGTGCTGGTCCCGCTGCCTTTGCCGATTCACATCGGCCCGCCCGCGCCGCTGAATCCCCTTCCCCTGAACCTGCCGGGTTCGCCGCCGCTTGGGTCGTCGCCGGGGCACTTGCCGTGGTCGCCGCCGTTTGGGTCGTCGCCGGGGCACTTGCCGTGGTCGCCGCCGCGGCACTGGCCGGCGCCCCCTCCGGTCAGCGTTCCGGTGCAGCCGACGCCAGTCCACATGCCTGGGCCGCAAAACCCGGTGCACGTGCCGTCGCCGCAAAACCCGGTGCAGGTTGTGGGCCCCCAGCTTCCGATGCAACTGCCCGCACCCGAGCCTCCGCTGCACATGCAAGCCCCGCAGGCACCTGGGATTCCGGGCATGCCGGCTCCCGAGGGACCCGGGGTTCCGGGCATGCCCTCTCCGCAGGGACCTGGGGTTCCAGGCATGCCGGCTCCCGAGGGACCCGGGGCTCCCGGGATGCCGGCCCCCGGAGCTCCACCGGTAGGCCCGCAAGCCCCCGACGCCGGTGCGCCCAGCTTCCACGGGCCGTCGAACAACTCGTTTAATGACGATGAACCCGGTGACCGCGGCTTCGGCGGCTTTGGCGGCAGCCACGAGGGTGGCGGAGACCCCGGCGGCTTCGGCGGCTTCGGCGGTAGCCACGGCTTCGGCGGCTTTGGTGGCGGCTTTGGCGGGTTCGGTGGCGGCGGTGGCTTCGGCGGCGGTGGCGGCGGCCATGGCGGAGGCGGCGGGCACCGGTAAGGGGCGGCTGCCGCGCGGACCGCGGGGTAAGGTGCTGTGTGAAGGGTCAGCTGGGGCGACGATTTCCTGACCAGAACTTCATATAGCCCAGCTAACTGCGTTGGCGGTAACGCCGCACCCCGGTGCGTCGATGAATCTTGTGGTGGGGAGCCCGGCTGTTGTGCTGATCCCTACCGTCCGCGGACAGCTAGCAAACAGCATGGAGGAGTTGTGGACACCGTACTTGGTGTGTCAATGGCACCCACCACGGTCCGCATGGTGCTGGTTGAGGGGGAAAACGCCGACGGCGTAACCGTCGATGAGGAAAACTTCGGCGTCGCCGACGGCGAAGACTCGGCAACCTTCAGCGCACCCGATCAGGTGGTTGCGGCAATTCTGGGCACGCGTGAAGGTGCCAATGAGGCCGGCTATCACCTGTTGTCGACCGGCGTGACATGGAGTGACCAGCAGGAAGCCGCCGAACTGCGTGACGTGTTGCTGGCCCGCAAGGTCGAAAATGTCATGCTGGTTTCGTCGTTCTTGGCTGCGGCGGCGTTGGCCCAGTCGATCGGCAGCACGACCGGTTATGCCCGCACCGCGCTGCTATTCATCGAGCCCGATTCCGCGACCTTGGCAGTGGTGGACACCACCGACGGCTCGATCGCTCATGTACACCGTGAACTGCTGCCCGACGATGACGATCAGGCGGTGGCCAAGCTGGTCGGGCTGGTCTCTGCGGCTGAGACGCTCGAAGAGCACCCAGAGGGCTTGTTGGTGGTGGGCTCCGGGGTCGACGTCCCGTTGATCAAGCCGGCGTTGGAGGCGGCGACGTCGCTTCCGCTGAGCGTGCCCGAGCGGCCCGAGATGGCGCTGGCCAGAGGAGCGGCGCTGGCGTCGGCGAGTGCGCCGTTGTTCGCCTCGTCGACCGATGCGCTTGCCTACGCTCAGGATCCGGGCACCGGTTCGGTGAGCCAGCACGCGCTCGCGCCGGGGTATCTGGCCGTCGCCGAGGCAGCCGCGGGCGCCGAGCCGGGGGCGGACGCGTTGGCCTATAGCGCCGTTGCCGACGACTCAGCTGCGGTTTACACCCAAGAGGGTCCCGATGCCTACGCCGGTGCCCACGAGGAAGAAGACTTCACGACCGGCATGTACCCCGACTTCGCGCCGGCAGCGCTCGGGCAGCCGACCCGCACGCCGTTCTTTGCGGCGATAAGCGTCATGATCATTTTCACCGTCGGCGTTGTGGCACTGGTGATTTCGCTGGCGTTCAGTATCCGCCCGTCGGTCAGTTCGCGGCCCAGCCTCAGCCAAAATGTGGTGGCCCCGGCCAGACCGCTGCCTCAAGCGCTGGTGCCGGTGGCACCTGCACCCGCACCCGTGGCGGCGCCGGCTCCTGTGGCCGCTCCGGTTCCGGTCCATGCAGCTGCCCCGGTTCCCGTTCGGGTGCCGGGTCCCGCTCCGGTCCCGGCGCCACTGCCAATTCCGCTCCCTGCGCCGGCTCCTGTGGCGCCACCGCTCATACCGCCGCTCATTCCGGGGCTGCTGGCGCCTCCGCTGCTCGGCCCACCCGAGAGCCCATGGGGCGGCGACCATGGCGGCGGCGGCTGGGGCCACGGTGGCGGCCACGGCGGCTGGGGCCCCGGTTTCGGCGGTGGCCACCACGGCGGAGGCTTCGGAGGCTTTGGCGGTCACGGCCGCAGGTGAGCGTGGGCAATTCCGCCGGTCAACGCATGGCCACCGGTTGCCCCCAGCGGTAAAGTCGGAGTGGCAAAGACCGGGGGAGTGAGCCGCGCCGCTCCTGTCCGAACTTGAGGAACCTCGGCAATCCGCACTGCAATACCAATTAGCGCAGCGAACAGCTTTGGAGGATGAAGTGGACACCGTACTTGGCGTATCGATGGCGCCCACTGCGGTCCGCATGGTTCTCGTCGAGGGCGAAAACGCCGACGGCGTCACGGTCGACGAAGAAGGCTTCGAGGTCAACACGGCCGACGAACCAACCGTCAGCGCCGCCGACCAGGTGGTCTCAGCGATCCTGGGCACTCAAGAAGGTGCCGCCGAGAGTGGCTACGAACTGCGCTCGACGGGCGTGACCTGGACGGACCCGATCGAGGCCGCCGCGCTGCGTGACGCGCTGGCGGCCCGCAAGGTCGAGAACGTCATGCTGGTGTCATCGTTTTTGGCCGCGGCGGCGCTGGCGCAAGTGGTCGGCAATTCCGTCGGCTATGCGCAGACCGGACTGTTGTTTGTCGAGCCCGACACCGCGACGCTGGCCGTGGTCAACACCGCCGACGGTTCAATCACCGACGTGCGCCGCCAGCCGCTGGCCCCCGACAGTGATCCCATCGCCGAGCTGTCAGCAATGGCTTCCGGTGCCGAGGCGCTCGAGACGCGTCCGGATGGTCTGTTCGTGGTCGGCTCCGGCGTTGACATCGCCCCGATCAAGGCGCAGTTGGAGGCGGCAACCTCGCTGCTGGTGAGCGCGCCTGAGGAGCCGGAGACGGCGTTGGCTCGCGGCGCGGCACTGGCCTCGGCCAATGCACCGTTGTTCTCCTCGTCGACCGCTGCACTGGCCTATGCACAAGATCCCGGCACCGGTGCGATAGATCCCTACGCCGTCGCTCCCGGATACCTCGACGTCGCCGTCGACGGCTCGTCCGGCGAGCAAGCCTTGGCCTACAGTGCGGTTCAGGACGAGGACGCCGATGCCTACACCGCGCTCGCCGGCGAGGAGAACTTCCCAACCGGCACCTATACCGGCATCACGACTGCTGTCCCGCGGGATGGCGGCCGCAGGCCGCTGGTCTTGGTGGCCAGCGCGGTCGCCGCAATCTTCGTGGTAGGTGCCGCGGCGCTGGTGGTCGCGCTGGCGGTCAGTATGCGGCCGACAGCCGCTGTCCGGCCCGAACCGGGCCACCAAGCCGTCGCCCCCGCGAAGCCCGCACCGGCCGCGCCCGCAGCTCCCGCTCCGGCTGTTGCGCCGGCGCCTGCTGCCCCGGCTCCCGCTCCTGAGGCTCCGGCCCCGGCTCCTGAACCGGCTGCACCCGCCCCGGCTCCGGTTCCCGCTGCTCCGGCTCCTGAACCGGCTGCGCCAGCTCCGGCTGCTGCACCTGTTGCGCCCGCCCCAGCTCCGGTTGCTCCGGCTCCCGTCCCGATTCCCATTCCGATTCCCATCGGCCCGGGGCTCGGGCCGTGGGCTCACGGCGGTTGGGGCCCTGGTGGCGGCGGCCCTGGTGGAGGCGGATACCCGGGCGGGGGAGGTTACCCAGGACCCGGCTTCGGCGGCGGCCACGGCGGCTTCGGCGGCGGCCACGGCGGCTTCGGCGGCCACGGATTTGGCTTCGGGGGCCGCGGCTTCTAGGGCCCCGACAGCAAACCGTCACCTGGAGTTCGCCCACCGCTCAGAAAAGCGATGCAATTAGATCATTGCGGCGCTTTACACACAGGTGTATGAGGTGCTGCGTCTTTGGTACGGGCTATCTGGGTGCGACCCATGCCGCCGGGATGGCCGAGCTGGGGCATGAGGTCGTCGGCGTCGACATCGATCCCGGTAAGGTCGCCAAGCTAGCTGCCGGTGACGTTCCGTTTTACGAGCCCGGCCTGGGAAAGATGTTGAGCGACAACATCGCAGCCGGCCGACTTCGGTTCACCACCGACTATGACCTGGCCGCCGAGTTCGCTGACGTGCATTTCCTCGGGGTCGGGACTCCGCAGAAGAAGGGCGAATACGGTGCCGACTTATGCCACGTAAACGCCGTAATCGACACGCTCGCACCGCGACTGACTCGGGCGTCGGTGATTGTCGGCAAGTCCACGGTGCCCGTCGGGACCGCCGCCGAGCTCGGTCCACGGGCCCGCGCCGCCGTACGGCCCGGTGTCGACGTGGAAGTGGCATGGAACCCGGAGTTCCTTCGGGAAGGTTTCGCGGTGCAAGACACTTTGCGGCCCGATCGTATTGTGCTTGGTGTAGAAGATGGTTCGACGCGTTCTGAGGCGGCGATCCGTGAGCTGTATGCACCGATGCTGGATGCCGGGGTGCCGTTCCTGGTGACCGATCTGCAGACCGCGGAGTTGGTCAAGGTCTCCGCGAACGCCTTTCTGGCGACCAAGATCTCGTTCATCAATGCGATCTCCGAAGTATGCGAAGCCGCCGGCGCCGACGTCGTCCTGTTAGCCGACGCGCTCGGGCACGATCCGCGTATCGGGCGTCGATACCTCAACGCGGGCTTGGGTTTCGGTGGTGGCTGCCTGCCCAAGGACATCCGGGCGTTCATGGCTCGCGCCGGTGAACTGGGCGCCGACCAGGCGCTGACGTTCCTGCGCGAGGTGGACAGCATCAACATGCGCCGCCGCCACAGGATGGTCGAATTGACCACCGCCGCCTGCGGCGGCTCGCTGCTGGGAGCCAACATCGCGGTGCTCGGCGCCGCGTTCAAGCCCGAATCCGACGACGTGCGTGACTCACCGGCGCTCAATGTCGCGGGCCAGCTACAGCTCAACGGTGCGGCGGTCAACGTCTACGACCCCAAAGCACTGGAGAACGCCCAGCGGCTGTTCCCCACGCTGAATTACGCGATCTCGGTGGAGGAAGCCTGTGACCGCGCGGACGCGGTGTTGGTGCTGACCGAGTGGAAAGAGTTCGTCGACCTTGACCCCGACCTGCTTGCCGACCGGGTGCGAGCACGCGTCGTCGTCGACGGCCGCAACTGTCTTGACCTGCAACGGTGGCAGCAAGCCGGTTGGCGTGTGCACTGCTTGGGACGGCGCGTAGCCTGATCGGGTGGACTACGCCGCAGCACTTCTGGAGCAAAATCGCGCCTTCGGCGAGGTGATCCGCAGCGGCGACTCGTCCACCCCGGTGCCGACCTGTCCCGGCTGGAGCCTTTCCCAGTTGCTTCGTCATGTCGGTCGCGGTGACCGCTGGGCAGCGCAGATCGTCGCCGACCGGGTCGACCATTACCTCGACCCGCGCACCGTCGACGAAGGCAAGCCGCCACCCGATCCTGACGAGGCGATCGCGTGGCTCCACGGCGGGGCGCAGCGGCTGATCGACGCCGTCGAACAAGCCGGTATGGAAACCCCGGTATGGACGTTTCTGGGCTCGCGGCCGGCGTACTGGTGGGTGCGGCGTCGGCTGCACGAGGCGACTGTGCATCGGGCCGACGCCGCGCTGGCGCTCGGGCTCGACTATCCGATCACACCCGAGCTGGCGGCCGATGCCATCGGCGAATGGCTTGAGCGGGTCGCGGCTCAGGCAGGAGGCGACGACGCACCGCTGCCGCTGGACAACGGCCAAACCGTGCATCTGCACGCCACCGATCCCGGTCTGGGGGCTGCCGGTGAATGGACCGTCCGCGCCGAGGGGAACCGCATCTCATGGTCCCACGGTCACGACAAGGGCGCGGTGGCGCTGCGCGGCAATGCCGTCGACCTGCTGCTGGCAGTCGTGCGGCGAGTTCCGGTCGCCGACACCGATATCGCGGTGTTCGGTGAGACCGCGATATGGCAGCACTGGCTCGACCACACGCCTTTCTAGCCGCGGCGCACACGGTACGTTTCAGATTATGACCACATCGGAGATCGCCACCGTGTTGGCTTGGCATGACGCTTTGAATGCGTCCGATATCGACACCTTGATGGCCCTGTCCAGCGACGACGTCGAAGTCGGTGACGCGCACGGCGCCGCGCAGGGCCACGCCGCGTTGCGCGATTGGGCGGCTGCTCGCCCGCGAAAGGCCGAAGTGGGCAGAATATATGTACATGACGGCGTCGTGGTCGTCGAACAGAAGATCGGCAATGCGGACGATCCCGGTGCCAACGACACTGTCGCGTCGGCCTTTCGGGTAGTCCACGACCACGTTACCTCGGTGTTTCGCCACAACGACCTGGAGTCCGCGTTGGCCGCGACGGAGTTGACCGACGCCGATCTCGTCGACTGAGGAGCAGGACATGCGGGGGATCATCTTGGCCGGCGGCTCCGGCACCCGCCTGTACCCGATCACGCTGGGCGTCAGCAAGCAGTTACTACCCGTGTACGACAAACCGATGATCTACTACCCGCTGTCCACGCTGATGATGGCCGGCATTCGCGACATCCAGGTGATCACTACCGCCCACGACGCAACGGCTTTCCGACGGGTCCTCGGCGACGGCACGGCGTTCGGCATCAACATCAGCTATGCGGTCCAACACAATCCTGAGGGTCTGGCCCAGGCCTTCGTCATCGGCGCCGACCACATAGGTGCAGGTTCGGTGGCATTGGCATTGGGCGACAACATCTTCCACGGACCAGGCCTGGGTACCAACCTGCAGCGCTTCCAATCAGTCAGTGGCGGAGCTATTTTCGCGTACTGGGTGGCCAACCCCTCGGCGTATGGTGTCATCGAATTCGGTGCGGACGGCATCGCGCTGTCAGTGGAGGAAAAGCCGGCCACGCCCAAGTCGCACTACGCGGTTCCGGGTCTGTACTTCTACGACAACGACGTAGTCGAAATCGCGCGGGGCCTGCGACCGTCAGCACGCGGCGAATACGAGATCACCGACATCAACCAGACCTACCTCAACCAGGGCCGGTTGATCGTCGAGGTGCTCGCACGCGGCACGGCCTGGCTGGACACCGGGACATTCGACTCACTGCTGGACGCCAGCGATTACGTCCGCACTTTGGAACACCGGCAGGGCCTGAAGGTGAGCATCCCCGAAGAAGTGGCCTGGCGGATGGGCTACATCGACGACGGCCAGCTTGCCGAACGCGCGCACGCCCTGCTGAAGTCCGGCTACGGGAGCTACCTGCTGGAGCTGCTGGAACGGGGTTGACGAGGCTTTCAGCAAACCTCCCCGCAAACCCACTGGTGTTGCGTGAACAATGGTCGTCACCGCGAAATATTCTTGGTTAACTGCGATGACGACACCCTCACCGAACCCAACGCCGCTTCCTGCCCTGGCCATGGTGGCCGCGCTGGTATTTGTGGTCGGCGCCATTGCCGCAGTATTCGTTTTTGACCGCGCTCCGGGACTGTTCCCATCGAGAGGATCGACGGCGGTCTCCCACACCGCGTCAGCATCGCAGGATGACCCGCCACCCGACCATATGGACAGGAACGGCCACTTCCTCTGGCGCCTTTCCGCCCAAGGGCTTCAGCTACGGCGAACGAACGATGCTGGGATCAACGATGCGCGTCGCGTGTGTACGCGGTATGCGAGCGGCGAGAGTGAACAGCAGATCATCCAGGACATTCTTCAGGGGTCGCCGGGCATGTCGCTCAACACCGCTTCCGGTTTCGCCGACACCGCTATCAGCGTGTACTGCCCGGACGGCTACATCGACCACCCGTGATCGTCGCGTGCGTTACTGACGGTAGCTGGCCAGGAAGTTACCCAACCGGTCGATAGCGTGGGCAAGGTCGCGTGACCACGGCAGCGTCACGATCCGCAGGTGATCCGGTGCCGGCCAATTGAATCCGGTGCCCTGGGTGACCAGAATCTTCTCCGACAACAGCAGATCCAGGACCAGCTGCTCGTCGTCTTCGATCTCGTGCACCTCGGGATCCAGCCGGGGGAACGTGTAGAGCGCACCGGCGGGTTTGACGCACGACACCCCGGGGATCTCGTTGAGTTTGGACCAGGCCACGTCGCGTTGTTCGAGCAGTCGCCCACCTGGCAGCACCAGGTCATCGATGCTTTGGTGACCGCCCAGGGCGACCTGGATCGCGTGCTGGGCCGGAACGTTCGGGCACAGCCGCATATTCGCCAGCAGGTGAATGCCCTCAATGAAACTGCTGGCGTGGTCCTTGGGCCCGGTGATCGCCAGCCAACCGGCCCGGTATCCGGCGACGCGGTAGGCCTTGGACAGACCATTGAACGTCAGGCACAACACGTCAGGTGCGACCGAGGCCATGCTGATGTGCTTGGCGTCGTCGTAGAGGATCTTGTCGTAGATCTCGTCAGCGAGCAGCAGCAGCTGATGTTTGCGCGCCAAATCGGCCATCTGCGAGAGTATTTCGCGACCGTAGACCGCGCCGGTCGGATTGTTGGGGTTGATCACGACCAGCGCCTTGGTGCGCTCGGTGATCTTCGACTCCAGGTCGGCGATATCTGGCTGCCAGCCTTGGGTCTCGTCGCACAGGTAATGCATCGGTGTACCGCCGGCAAGCGAAGTCGACGCGGTCCACAGTGGGTAGTCGGGTGCCGGAATCAAGACCTGATCGCCGTTGTCCAGCAGCGCCTGCAGCGTCAGGGTGATCAGCTCCGAGACCCCGTTGCCCAGATATACGTCGTCGACATCGAATCGCGGGAATCCATCGACCAGTTCGTAGCGGGTGACCACCGCGCGTCGCGCCGACAGGATGCCCTTGGAATCCGAGTAGCCCTGCGCGTAGGGCAGCGCCTGGATCATGTCACGCATGATGACATCGGGTGCTTCGAACCCGAACGGCGCCGGGTTGCCGATGTTCAGCTTGAGGATCCGGTGCCCTTCGGACTCCAGCCGCGCGGCGTGATCGTGCACCGGGCCGCGGATCTCATACAGCACATCCTGCAGCTTCGATGACTGCGCGAACGTGCGCTGCCGCGGCTGATGACCCGCGGTCTGCCAAGGCAGCTGATGAGTGGTCACGTCAACCATGGTGCCATGGCTTGTCTAATTATTATTAATCGAATGCCTCTGATCAGCGCTTTCCCGGTGGACGGGCACCTCGGGCGATACCCAATCCTTTCACCGGCGCTGCCGGTGCTTTGGTCTCGCCATCCTTGTCTTCAGGCGTCGATGTGGACTCTGGTGCGTCCTGGGATTGCGGCTCCGGCGTCGCCTCGAGCTCTGGCTTCGGCGCCGCGGGTTGCGCAGCGGGAGCGGCTTTTTTAGCACCGGGCCGTTTCGCTCCGGCGGCGATGCCGAGCCCCCTGGCCGGCGCGGCCGGCGCCTTGGCTTCCGGAGCCGCTGCGGGTTCGGATTTCGCCTCAGGTTGTGCGGCAGGCGCGGATTGGGTTGGCGCTGCAGCCTTTTTGGCGCCGGGTCGTTTGGCGCCGCCGGCGATGCCCAGCCCTTTGACCGGCGCAGCAGGAGCCTTGGCTTCCTCGGTGGCCGGGGCCGCTGCGGATTGCGTTGGTGCTGCGGCTTTCTTGGCCCCAGGTCGTTTGGCGCCGCCGGCGATACCCAGTCCGGTGACGGCTTTGGCGGCCGTATCGGGGGCCGCTGCAGCGGCTTTCGTTTCGGTCTTTGCCTCGGCCGGCTCGGTTGCGGCAGATGCAGCCTCTGCCTTGGGAGCGGCCTTGGCGGCGGCGTCGACGGCTTGCTTTGCAGCCGAGCCCTTTTCCGGCAGTGCAATCGTGCTGCGGTCCAGCGACTCGAGCAGCAGCTGCGCCACGTCGCGCACGTCGACGCCTTCGCGTCCGGCAGCTTCCTGACGGTCGTTGACGCCGTCGGTGACCATCACCCGGCAGAACGGGCACGCGGTGGCCACGGTGGTCGCCCCAGTGGCCAACGCCTCGTCGACGCGTTCGTGGTTGATCCGCTTGCCGATGTGCTCTTCCATCCACATCCGCGCGCCGCCGGCGCCGCAGCAGAAGCTGCGGTCGGCGTGACGCGGCATTTCGGTCAGCTTCGCGCCGGCCGCCCCGATCAGTTCGCGGGGCGCCTCGTAGACCTTGTTGTGCCGGCCCAGATAGCACGGGTCGTGGTAGGTGATGTCTTCAGAGACCGGGCTGACGGGCACCAGCTTCTTGTCGCGCACCAGCCGGTTGAGCAGCTGCGTGTGGTGCAGCACGGTGTAATTGGCGCCGAGTTGCCGGTATTCGCGGCCCAGGGTGTTGAAGCAGTGCGGGCAGGTGACGACGATCTTGCGGTCGACGGTTTCCACGCCTTCGAACAGTCCATCCACGGTCTCGACGGCCTGCTGGGCCAGCTGCTGGAACAGAAACTCGTTACCCGAGCGACGAGCCGAGTCGCCGTTGCAGGTTTCGCCGGTGCCCAACACCAGATACTTCACCCCAGCGATGGCCAGCAGTTCGGCGACGGCCTTGGTGGTCTTCTTGGCCTTGTCGTCGTAGGCGCCCGCGCAGCCGACCCAGAACAGGTACTCGTAGCCGTCGAAACTGTCGATGTCTTCGCCGTAGACCGGAACGTCGAACTCGACCTCGCTGATCCAGTTGGTGCGGTCGGCGGCGTTCTGGCCCCACGGATTGCCTTTGGTCTCAAGGTTTTTGAACAGTACCGACAGCTCGGAGGGGAACTCGGACTCCATCATGACCTGGTAGCGGCGCATGTCGATGATGTGGTCGATGTGCTCGATGTCCACCGGGCACTGCTCGACGCACGCACCACAGCTCACGCAGGACCACAGCACGTCGGGGTCGATCACACCGCCCTGCGCGGCGGTGCCGACCAGCGGGCGGGCCGCCTGCTCGGGCCCGTGCCCGGGCACCCGGCCGAATCCCGACTCCGGCACATGGTGGCCCTCTTCATGGACCGTCTCCAGGTCGAGGCCCTCGAGCGGCTCGGCTTTCTTCTCGCCAAGTAGGTAGGGCGCCTTGGCCATCCAGTGATCACGCAAGTCCATGATGACGAGCTTGGGCGAGAGCGGCTTGCCGGTGTTCCAGGCCGGACACTGCGACTGGCAGCGCCCGCACTCGGTACAGGTGGCGAAGTCGAGCATGCCCTTCCAGGTGAAGTCCTCGATCTTGCCGCGGCCGAATTCGGCGTCATCTGGCGGGTTTTCGAAGTCGATCGGCTTGCCGTCAGCCTCTACCGGCAGCAGCGGGCCCAGGCCGTCGGGCAGCCGCTTGAAGATGACGTTGATCGGCGCCAGGAAGATGTGCAAGTGCTTGGAGTGCAGCACGATGATCAGGAACAAGAGCATGACGCCGATGTGTAAAAGCAGGGCGACCGTTTCGAGGACTTCGTTGCCGGTATGGCCGAGCGGCTTGAGGATCGCGCCGAATAGCTGGGACAGGAACGCGCCCTTGCCGTAGGGGAGCGTGCCGTTGTTGACGGCGGACCCGCGGACCAGCACGTAGGTCCAGATGACGTTGAAGATCATGAACAGGATGAGCCACGCGCCGCCGCTGTGCGAGCCGTAAAACCGCGACGACCGGCCGATCTCCCGCGGGCTGCGCGTGAGACGGATGATCGCGAAGGTGGCAATACCCAGGAAGACGGCGGTCGCGAAGAAGTCCTGCAGGAAGCCCAGCGCGTCCCAGCGCCCGATGATCGGGATATGGAAGTTCGGCTGGAACAGCAGACCGTAGGCCTCGATGTAGACCGTGAGCAGGATGATGAAGCCCCACATGGTGAACAAGTGGGCCAGGCCGGGGATGGACCATTTCAGCAGCTTGCGTTGGCCGAGCACCTCGGTGATCTGCGTCCACACCCGCGTGCCGATGTGGTCGGTGCGATCGCTCACCTGCTGGCCCGACAGTGTGAGTTTGACCAGCCAACCGACCCGGCGGAGGGCGAACAAACCGACGATCGCGGTCATGCCTAAGCCCACTACCAGTCTGATCAGCGTCTGAGTTTGCACGGAGCGTCTCCCCAATTCTGCTTGCTACTGAGCGGTAACTAAGGCCATGTTACTAGCCGGTAACTTAGCTACTGCACCTGCTCAAGCTGCGTAGGCCTGCTCATAGTGACATCTTTGCGATGTTGACCGCGACGAAGGCTGCCCTAACCTTGCTGCGCAACCAGGGTGCCCGGACGGCTAAGGGTTCAACCCCGGGACGTGGAACGGGGGTAATCCGGGTATCTGCGGCACGTTGCCGTTCCACCAGTGGTGATGAGGACGTTGCTGCGTCCAGGGTTGGGTAGTCACGGGTGGCGCAGATTCTGTTGTCGTCTCGGGCGCAGCGGCCGTCGTGGTCGGCAGGGTCGACGACGGTGTGGTTGTCCGTGCCGGTGTGCTTGACGAGGGCGTCGTTGTCGACGGCCGCGTGGTGGCCGGTGCGCCGCCACCGTTGGTGGTGGCCAAGATGACCAGACCGTAGATGATCGTGGCGATCAGCAGCAGCACCGTAAGGCCCCACAGCGCCAGCACCCACGGTTTGAGGAACCAGGGTCGGGGCGTCTCGGCGACGCTGAACGGCTCGCCATTGTTCCCGCCGAGGCTCAAGTCGTGCGTTGAGTAACCGTCGACGTCATATGGTGGTCCGCTGCCCCCCACGAAAACCGATCCTACCGATGGTTGCCGTTACGGCATACCGCCGTCGTCGTGGTGATGATGATGGCGACCGTCGTCGATGCTGGTGCTCGTCGGCGCCGTGGTGGCCGGCGCCGTGGTCGTCGGCGCGGTGGTCAGCGTGGTCGTCGGAGCGGGAGCGACAGGCTCGGTGGTCGTTGCGCTGCTGGAGGACGGCGTGGTTGTCGCCGGCGTGGTCGTGGTCGTCGTGACCGCTGGTGTCGTCGACGAGGTCGCGGGGGAGGTGGAGCCCCCGCCCTTCGTCAGCTCGACGATTCCAAAGATCACCAGCGCGATCAGGATCGCGGCCAGCACGGCTAAACCGACCAATACGGCGGGCTTGCGATGCCACGGGGTGGACCCGGGTTCGGGGTGTTGTTGCCCGTAATCGCCGTAGTCGAATTGGCCGGTCGGCGCTTCGCTTGGGTCGTCTGGAGGTCCCTGAGATCCGTAGCCCGTCACGGGCGCCGATCTTAGCGGTGCACGCTGGCGGCTTCGCCACCGAGCCTGGAACGGCCGCGCCTCAAAAACCGTGCGGCAGCGTAATCACGGTGTGCGGCAACGTGATCGTCGACGGAATGTGCGGCACATGGTGGTGATGCTCCGGGGGCGGGGCCTGGGCAGGAGGCGGGGCGTTCCCAGCCGGCGGCCCCTGCTCTTCCGACGAGGACGGTGACGGCGGTGGCGTGGTCGTCGTCGACGGTGGTGTTGTCGACGGGGTAGGTGACGACGACCGCGTGGGTGTCGTTTCCGGTGTGGTGGTGGACGGACCACCGCCGCCGCCGTGCGAGAGCTGGATGAGGCCGTAGATGATCAGCACGATCAGGATGGCGACCATCGTGGCCCAGACGGCCAGCAATGACCGGTTCCGATACCACGGGTCGGGCGGTGATTCCTGTTCGGGCGGTTCCGGTTCGGGTGACTCGACGTAATCCGGGTGGTCGTCGGATCCCGGTGGCCGCGGACCGTACGTGCCGTAGTTGGCCATCCGAGTTGGCCGATTGCTCGGGTCGTCCGGAGGACCGTAACCAGTCACGCGTTTCTCCTATGTCAAGCCGCTGCCAGTTGGCAAGGGTTATTACGGGTTTGGTGGTCGGTGTGGAGGTGGCCAAAGACGGTGCGAGCGATGCGCCGTTTTAGGCAGCGCAGCGCTTCTGCCGAGG
>NZ_JBKQTQ010000191.1:0-57591 GCF_052143115.1 Mycobacterium sp. | reverse complement strand
TCCTTACCTTTCTTGCAGGGTGTTCGGGGCCGTCGGCCGTAGGCTTCGATTCACCCAGGGACGGCGGGTATGGCTTTCATGGCTCAGCCGTCGATGGCCGAGGAGGATTGGCCGCCCGTCGTCCCGCGACGACTCGACCGCTGATACGAAAATCGTGGTGACTTGCGCCGTCTGGTGACCACTCATGTGGCCGCCAGCGGGTTAAGGGTGACCTGGTAGCCGAGGTGGTTGAGCTGTCCGATCAGGCGTCTGGTGGCGCGCCCCTTGCCGGCGCGTTCGATGAAGTAGTTGCCGCCAAGATCGCAGTAGCTCGCGTTGTTGGTGAGCATGTGCCAGACGGCAATCAGAATCGAGTGCTGCACCGCGACGAGGGCCCGCTTACGTCCGCGGCGGGCCATTAGTCGTCGATAACGAGCGGCCAGGTAAGTGTCTTTGCCGCGGGAGGCGGAAATAGCCGCTTGCCCCAGCACGGACTTTAGCCATGGATCACCCGGACGTGTCGTTCCCGACGAGTGCTTGCCGGCGGACTCGTTGTTTCCCGGGCACACGCCCGCCCACGACGCCAGGTGCCCCGCACTGGGGAAACGCGTGATGTCGTCACCGATTTCGGCCAGGATCACCTGTGCGGTGTGCTCGCTAACGCCCGGCACGCTGGCCAACAGTTCGATGTGACGGCGATAGGGCTTGAGCAGTTGGTCGATTTGTGTAGTGAGCCGGTTGTGCATTGCGGTGGCGGCGTCGATGCGATCGAGCATGGCGCGCACCAGAAATGCGTGATGCTCGGTGAACTGTCCCGTCAACGCGTCGATCAGTACCGCATGTTTGCCGCGCAATCGACCCAGGGCGAGCTCAGCCAACGTGTGTGGGTCGCGCTCGCCGGCGATCAGCGCTTCGAGCATCGCCCGCCCGGACTTGCCTAACACGTCGGAGACTGCCGAGGTGAGCTTGATGCCGGCGTCTTCGAGCACGTTGTGCAGTCGCTGCGCCTCGCGGGTGCGCTCGCGCACCACCTCGGTACGGTAGCGAGTCAGATCCCGCAGCTGTCGAATCGGTTGAGGTGGAACAAAACTCGGCCGAACCAAACCATGCTCGACCAGCTTAGCGATCCACTCGGCATCCTTGACGTCGGTCTTGCGGCCGGGCACGGTCTTCATGTGCCGCGCGTTGAGCAGCCAGCACTCCACCTCAGATTCCAACAGGTAGAAGATCGGCTTCCAGTAGGCTCCGGTGGCCTCCATCCCGACCAAGGTCACCTGCTCAGACGCCAGCCAATCCCGCATCGCCAGCAGATCGCGCGTCATCGATGAAAATGTCCGGACCTCGGTGCGCCGTCGGGTTCCCGGCCCCGGCACCCGCAGACACACCTTCACATCCGCCTTGCCAATATCGATGCCCGCGCATCGCTGATGAATCACGTCCATCGCCACACCCACCTTCCGTCTGTCGGACCCACACAGGTGTGGCCGCCCCGGCAGGGATGGGCAGGCGAAAGAGTCTGATACTCGTGCTCGAAGCACCACTTCCGGGTGCCTGTCGAAAAATCCCCGCGTCCTGCTAATTGCCGGGCTCGGAAGCGCCAAGCGGTCACGACGTCGGCCAAGGCGACCACCCGCCGATTTTCCCGCCCTCCGGGTGGAGCCCATAGGCCCCGGTGATGCTAATTGAGAGATGCGATTCGATCGCTGTGTAAGGACACGTCGGCGTGGTCGTCTGCTGGGTCGATACGAACGACAACGATCACGGAGGTGGTTGTGCGACAACAAGTGTGGGTGGGCGTCGACGCCGGCAAGGCTGACCATCACTGTGTGGTCATCGACGGTGACGGAAAGCGACTTCTGTCGCAGCGGATCGCTAACGATGAAACAGCACTGCTGGAGCTGATTGGTGCGGTATCGGCGTTGGCCGACGGCGGTGAGGTGACCTGGGCGATCGACCTCAACGGCGGCGGGGCCGCCCTGTTGATCACCCTGCTGTTGGGTCACGATCAGCGGTTGCTCTACATCCCCGGACGCACCGTGCACCACGCCTCGGGCGGCTACCGCGGCGACGGCAAGACCGACGCCAAAGACGCCGCTGTGATCGCCGATCAGGCCCGGATGCGCCGCGACCTGCAGCCACTGCGGGTCGGCGATGACATCGCGGTGGAGCTGCGCATCCTGACCGCCAGGCGCACCGATCTGGTGGCCGATCGCACCCGAGCCATTAACCGGCTGCGCGCCCAGCTCCTGGAATACTTCCCCGCCCTTGAGCGCGCCTTTGACTACAGCAAGAGCAAGGCCGCGCTGATCCTGCTCACCGGCTACCAAACCCCCGATGGTCTGCGCCGCGCCGGAGCCGCCCGACTGGTGGCCTGGCTGCGTAACCGCAAGGCCCGCAACGCCGACGCCGTCGCTGCTACCGCGATCGCTGCCGCCCACGCCCAGCACACCATCGTGCCCGGCCAACAGCTGGCCGCCGCCGTGGTCGCCCGCCTGGCTAAGGAGGTGATGGCCCTCGACACCGAAATCGGCGACACCGACGCGATGATCGAGGAGCGATTTCGCCGCCACTGCCACGCCGAGATCATCCTGAGCCTGCCCGGCTTCGGTGTCACCCTGGGCGCCGAGTTCCTCGCAGCCACCGGCGGTGACATGAGCGCCTTCGATTCCGTCGACCGCCTCGCCGGCGTATCCGGACTGGCCCCCGTGCCGCGCGACTCCGGGCGCATAAACGGCAACCTCAAACGCCCCCGCCGCTACGACCGGCGCCTGCTGCGCGCCTGCTATTTGGCCGCTCACATCGCCATTCGCACCGACACCGCCTCGCGGACCTACTACGACCGCAAAAGATTCGAAGGCAAAACCCACACCCAGGCCGTCTTGGCACTGGCCCGCCGACGCCTCAACGTCCTGTGGGCCATGCTGCGCGACCACACGACCTATCAACCCACCGCACCTAACGCCGCGGCGGCTTGACAACTTCATTGAGAATCCTCCTATCGCACCCCTGGCCAGAGCGTAGCCGAAAGCTCGACATCTTGACTAGACAGTATGTCTAGATTTAGGGTCGGTGTCGGTCAGATTTGTGACAGACGTCATAGCCGATGGAGGACCCCACCATGACAGCGACGGCCGCCACCCCCCGGGCCTATGACCCCATCGATCTCTCGTCGGGCGCGTTCTGGTCCACCAGTGCGCAACAGCGGGAAAGTTCGTTCGCCGTCCTGCGGGCCGAACGCCCGGTGAGCTGGCATCCGCCGGTCGAAGACGCGCTGATGACCGATCCCGACGACCCCGGGTACTGGGCCCTGACCCGGCGCGACGACATCGTGGCGGTCAGCCGAAACAACGAGGTGTTCTTGTCCGGCAAGGGGGTCCTCTTCGAGAACGTTCCCGAGGAGCTGCTGGAAGCGTCCCAGTCCTTCTTGGCGATGGACCCGCCGCGGCACACCTTCCTTCGCAAACTTGTCAGCGCCGCATTCACGCCTCGGCAGGTCAGGCGCATCGAGGATTCGATCAACGCGAACGCCAAGACCATCGTCGAGGAGCTCAAAGCGGCCGGCAGCGGCGGCGACTTCGTCGAGCAGTGCGCCAAGGAACTGCCGATCCGCACGCTGTCGGACATGGTAGGCATCCCGGAGTCGGATCGTCACCGCGTGGAACACGCCGCCGATGCGGCGGTCTCGTGGGCCGACCCGGTTTACCTCAACGGCCGCCACCCGATGGAGGTGCTGTTCGAGGCCCAAACAACTGTGCATCAGGTGGCCTTCGCCCTCGCCGCCGAACGTCGCGAGCATCCGGGTGACGACCTGTTCACCAGCCTGGTGACTGCCGAGGTGGACGGTGACCGGCTCGCCGACGCCGACATCGCCGCGTTCTTCGTGCTGCTCGCTGTCGCGGCCAACGACACCACGCGGCAAACTACGAGTCACGCGCTGAAGGCGCTCACCGACTTTCCCGATCAGCGGGCCTGGCTGCTGGAGGATTTCGAAAACCGCATCGGCGGGGCAATCGAGGAGTTCATCCGCTGGGCCAGCCCGGTGATGACCTTCCGCCGCACGGCCGCAACGGATTTCGAAATCGGCGGCCAAGCCATCCGGGCGGGGGAGAAGGTCGTGATGTTCTATCCGTCCGGCAACTGGGACACCGAAGTCTTCGAGCACCCGGAGCGCCTGGATCTGAGCCGAAGCCCCAACCCGCACGTCGGTTTCGGCGGTGGCGGAGTGCACTTCTGCCTGGGCGCGCATGTGGCCAGGGCGCAACTGCGCGCGATCTTCGGCGAGCTCTTGCGTCAGCTGCCGGACATCCAGGCAGGCGAACCCGTATACGTGCCCGGCAACTTCATCCACGGGATCCGCAGCATGCCCTGCACCTTTTGAGGCTTTGGCGCCTAACCAACCGACGCCGCGGCGAGCTCCTCGGCCAGCAGCGTCAGCAGCTCCGAGCAGCCGCCGTGGACCTTGAGCGTGGCCAGATCGTCGCCGCGGGTAGGTCCCCGGTTGACGATGGCGACCGGAATGCCCAGCGCCGCGGCATGGCGCACGAACCGGTAGCCCGAGAACACCGTCAACGACGATCCGGCCACCAGCAGCGCATCAGCCGCTTCGATAACTGAAAATGCCTGTTTGACAACTGCTTTGGGCACACTCTCGCCGAAATAGACGATATCGGGCTTGAGCATGCCGCCGCACGATGGACAGTCCAGGTAGCGGAAACACGCAGTGTCGGCCACGACGGCATCGGCGTCCGGAGCAACCGCCAGCCCACCGATTGCCTCCGCACGCTCGACGAATCCCGGGTTGAGCGCATCGAGTTTCTCGCCCAACGCCGCGCGGCTCATCGAGTCGCCGCAGCTCAGGCAGATCACCTGCGCATAGGTGCCATGCAGGTTGATCGCGTTTTGGCTGCCGGCCTTGGTGTGCAACAGGTCAACGTTCTGAGTGATGACGCCGGTCACCACTCCGTCGCGCTCTAGTGCGGCCACCGCCCGGTGGCCGGCGTTGGGCAGGGTTTCGTCCATGTGCCGCCAGCCGACGTGATTGCGCGCCCAGTACCGCTGCCGGAACACCGGATCCGAGGTGAACTGCCGAATCGTCATGGGATTGCTCGGCGGCGAATCAGGGCCTCGGTAATCGGGGATACCGGAGTCGGTGGAAATCCCCGCACCGGTCAACACCGCGATACGGCGACCGGCCAGCAGCGCGATCAACTCCGGAGATTCTGGGCAGGTCGTCACCCCTTCGAGGGTACGGGCACGTGGAGAGCCGACGCTGCTCGCCGGACGGACTTGCGATACCCAATGGCCGGATATTGACACCGGCTGGGCGAGAATGGAAGGGCGATGGATTTCTACAACGCCTACAGCCAGGGCTTTGCCCGTGTCGCCGCGTGCACCCACCACGCCGCGATCGGCGACCCGGCGGCCAATGCCGCGTCGGTGCTGCGGCTGGCTCGCCAGTGCGACGACGACGGTGCCGCCCTGGCCGTCTTCCCGGAGTTGACGCTGTCCGGGTACTCCATCGAGGACATCCTGCTGCAAGACGTGTTGCTCGACGCCGTCGAGGACGCCGTGCGTGATGTCGTCACGGCTTCCACCGAGCTGCTGCCGTTGCTGGTGGTCGGCGCCCCGCTGCGTTACCGGCACCGGATCTACAACACTGCCGTGGTCATTCATCGCGGCGTTGTGCTTGGGGTGGCGCCCAAGTCGTACCTGCCCACCTACCGGGAGTTCTACGAGCGCCGCCAGATGGCGCCCGGTGACGACGAGCGCGGCACTATTCGGATTGCCGGCATGCAAGCGCCGTTCGGTCCAGACCTGTTGTTCGCCGCATCCGATCTGCCTGACTTCGTGCTGCACGTCGAAATCTGTGAGGACATGTTCGTGCCGGTTCCGCCCAGCGCGGAAGCGGCGCTGGCGGGCGCGACGGTGCTGGTCAATCTGTCCGGCAGCCCGATCACGATCGGCCGCGCCGAAGATCGAAGCTTGCTGGCCCGGTCCGCTTCGTTGCGCTGCCTGGCCGCCTATGTCTACGCCGCGGCCGGGGAGGGTGAGTCGACGACCGACCTGGCCTGGGACGGCCAGACCATGATCTGGGAGAACGGTGTGCTGCTCGCCCAATCGGAGCGATTCCCCAAAGGAGAGCGACGATCGGTGGCCGACGTTGACACCGGGTTGCTTCGCGCGGAACGCCTGCGGATGGGAACGTTCGACGACAACCGCCGTCACCACCGGGCCCTGGCGGAGTCGTTCAGGCGAATCGAGTTCCGCCTGGATCCACCGTCCGGCGACATCGGACTGCGGCGCAAGGTCGAGCGGTTCCCGTTCGTGCCCGCCGATCCCAACCGGCTGCAGCAAGACTGCTACGAGGCATACAACATTCAGGTCGCCGGGCTCGAACAGCGACTGCGGGCGTTGAACTACCCGAAGGTCGTCATCGGGATTTCCGGCGGGCTGGACTCGACGCACGCGCTGATCGTCGCAGCCCGCGCGATGGACCGGGAACACCAGCCGCGCAGCGACATTCTGGCGTTCACACTGCCCGGCTTCGCAACCGGCGAACACACCAAACGCAACGCGGTCGAGCTTTGCCGAGCACTTGGTGTCACCTTTGCCGAAATCGACATCACCGAAACCGCGAAGCTGATGCTCAAGGAGATCGATCATCCCTTCGCGGATGGCGAAAAGGTCTACGACGTCACCTTCGAGAACGTCCAGGCCGGCCTACGCACCGACTACCTTTTCCGGCTGGCCAACCAGCGCGGCGGAATCGTGCTGGGCACCGGTGACCTGTCGGAGTTGGGGCTGGGCTGGTCGACTTACGGTGTCGGCGACCAGATGTCGCACTACAACGTCAATGCCGGGGTGCCCAAGACGCTGATCCAGCACCTGATCCGCTGGGTCATCTCCTCAGGCCAGTTCGAATCGCGGGTGGACGAGGTGCTGCAGTCGGTGCTTGGCACCGAGATAACTCCGGAGCTTATCCCGACTGGTGAGGAGGAAGAGCTGCAGAGCAGTGAAGCGAAGGTCGGGCCGTTTGCCCTGCAAGACTTCTCCCTGTTCCAGGTGCTGCGCTACGGATTCCGACCGTCGAAGATCGCGTTTTTGGCGTGGCATGCCTGGAGTGATCCTGACCGTGGCAACTGGCCCCCGGGGTTTCCAGATAGCAAGCGACCGTCTTACTCGCTCAAGGAGATTCGGCACTGGCTGCAGGTTTTCGTACAGCGGTTCTACTCGTTCAGCCAGTTCAAGCGCTCGGCGCTGCCCAACGGGCCCAAGGTGTCGCATGGCGGTGCGCTGTCCCCGCGCGGGGATTGGCGTGCGCCGTCGGACATGTCGGCACACGCGTGGCTCGATGAGATCGAGCGCGACGTTCCCGAGGAGTAGAAGGCAGCAAGCCAGCCCATGGTCAGGGTTCTGATTTCGTTTCCTCGCGGCGTCCGGCGACAGACAGCCGGGCCGCGTATGCCAGTGCGCTGAAACCGTATAGCGCGGCGACCAGCAGCAGCCAGCGCCCGAAGAAGGGTTGTTGGCTCTGCCCGGTGGCCGCGGAGTAACTGGCTTGCCCCTGTTGGATGATCCCGGGAAAAAACAGGAGTAGTGACAGCCCCGCCGCCAGGGTCGGGACCCGCAAATAATTCAGCGGCGACACCCGCGGCGACGGCCCTGCCCACCGATTCCTCAGCGCGGCAAGGGCAGCCGAGACGGAGCGATCGGCCAGGGCGTAGAGCGGGAACAGGACCAAGTCGTGAGCGACGACAGCGGCGAGGAACCAGACCGCGATTGACTGCCACCACACCTTGGAGTTCCACAGGGCTTGCGGGCCGAGCACAGTCACGACATACCCGGCCAGCGCCCACGCTGCTACCGTGCCCAGCAGATGTAACGGATTACTGCCGTAGAAGGCGGTGAAGCTGGTGATCAGTCTGCGCATATCAACGTTGTCCGAATTCGATTGACCGTACCCATTTGGTGTTGTGCACACCCGGCAGCGCGGGCACTATGATGCGCGCGGGGTAGCCGTGATCAAAAGACAGGTCAACGCCGTTGACCCGAAGTGCCAGCAACGAGTCGGGGTTGCGCACCTGATTAGCCTGCAGGACAGCGTGATTGAACGCGCCGGCCCGCTCCAGCGAACGCACGGTGGCTCGGGCCGGGTTGGGCAGCCCGGCCAGGTCCGCCAGATCGCGGAGACGAACTCCGCTCCACGTCTGGATGGTCGACCATCCTTCGACGCAGGCGATCGGCAGCTCGGCGGTATGCTGCGGCATCGCTTCCAGGGCGGCCCGGCTCAACAACATCTGCCCCGAAGGACCTCGCACGCTGAGCCGCCAATTCGCGCCGGTGTTGGCTGGCGTGATTGCGGCGGCCGCAGCGGTCCTATTGACCTGGAAATCGTTGGGACCTGTACCGCGGTTGCGTCCGCGCGGCAACAGGAACGCCGCACGACGGCTGAAACCTCCGAGTGTCTGGCCCGCGGTGAGCACGGCGACGAACAATGCCCCGCCCCCGACCAGCGCCAGCGCGCCGCGGCGACTCATCGTCGGCGGTGCGGGATCGGCGGCGACCAGCCCGTCCGCGTCCGGTGGTTCGGGGCGGGTGTCGGCGCGTGAGGTGCGCAATACGGTGCGAAGCGACTGGGAGCGCAGGCCGGTGATCATCCTGGGCAATTTGATCAGCACGTGGATGACGAAACCCGCGATGAATATCCACGCGCCCCAGTAGTGGGCCGTGTAGAAGCTGAACCCGAAAATGTAGTCGTACTGGATGTTGAGCACCCCGGTGATGAGCTCAAAAAGGATCCCGCCCACCAGCATTAGCAACGACAACCGCTCCAGAAGCTGCGCGATCGACCGCAGCGGCGGCCATGCGAACAGCCGTGGAATGACCGACCACAGTTTGGCCAGCACCACCGGGATGATGATCAGACCCAATCCGACGTGCACACCCTGAGTCAGCCGGTAAAGCCACGAGGGCCGGGTCGGCCAATCGAACGTGGGCAGTTTGAGCCACCCGACATCGCGAGGGATGGCCTGCCCGAATTGCGGGCCGTACGCGATGTAGGACAGCAGCCCGGTCAGGATCACCACCGGCAGGCTGACGAGCAGCACCGAGCCGAACACCGACGTCAACCATGGCCCCCGCAGCGGGCTCCGCCACCGCTGCAGCAGGCCCATCCCGGGTGGTTTGTGGCGTTCCAATGCGCGCCACAAACGCGCCGGAAATCCGTACACCACTTCGGTCGTGCCGTCCTCCGCAGCGGTGCTGTGCGAATGGTCGTGGCCAGTCGCCTCGGCGTTTGTTCGCTGGGTGTGCACGAGCGTGTGTCCGTCCGGCTACCGATCCACTCCGGAACGAGCGGCGCCAGTCAGCACCGCAATCACCCGGGCGTGAACGTCGACGACGTGAGTGACAAGGAACCCGGCAGCGCGCGCGATGTCGCCGAGCGAGCCGGCTCCCACGCGCGACCACGGAAACCAATGCCCCAGATATTGTTCGGTTTCCCAGCGCAGTAGTTCGTGACACAGCGCAATTGCCGCGGACTCGATCTCGACGATGACAACGCCGCCATGCGCGAGCAGTTCCGCGGCCCGCTTCAAGGTCCGGACCGGGTTCCCGCCGATACCGATATTCCCGTCGGTGAGCAGAATCTGTTCCCAGCTGCCCTCGGCGGGCAATGGAGCGAATAGGTCGCGGCGGATCGCGGTCCCGCCACGTCCACGTGTCATCTCTACCGCGGCGGTCGAACTGTCGACCCCGAGTACGGGGAATCCGCGCTGCCGCAGAGAGGCGGTGAACCGCCCAGGACCGCATCCCAGATCCAGAGTCGGGCACGAAGTGCAATGCCCGAGCACGTGCTCGTCGGCGAGCCGATCTTGTGGTGTGATCTCGGGTCCCCCGATCCAGCGGGTCATCGGCAATTCACGGCAATGCCCGTGATGATTGCGGGCCCAACACGAGCTGCCCGCCGCCGCCGACCGATAGATCAGGTCGACAGACCTCGCTGCACCTGCCTCGCAGGTGTCACTGGTCATCGCCGCTTCCGAAACCTTACGGCGCTCATGTCCATCTACCCATCCGTTCGCATCATCGGTGCACTTAAGTGGTATTCGGCGCTGAGTGGACTACGGATTGCCGAAGCCTGGATATCGAAACCTCAGCGGCTTGCAGATCGTTATTCCGGGCCTGTTACCGCCGGGTTGAGCGAGCGAGACCGAGCGTCCCCACACCGCACGCAGCTCAGGACACGCGAGCACGCGCTAATTCGGCGATGTGAAATACATCAAGTCGGGCGACCGGCCGCCGGGATTCCCGGGGAACAAGCGACCGTCATAATCGCTGAAGGAGATTCGGCACTGGCTGCAGGTCTTCGTGCAGCGGTGACTGCACGTTTGAGCACGTTGTTCACCGACCGCTATCGGGCAGGATCGTCGGCGACGTCGATGTCGCCAGCGGCGGCAGCCGCGCGCAGTTGGTGGAAGTCGTCGAGCGACTTGTCGGCGTATTCGTACGACCACTCCGCGACTGCGTCGTGCACGGTGTCGTTGGAGCCAACGTATCCCCGCAGTATTGAGGCATTCGCGCTTTGCGAGTGTGCCCGCGCGAGCAGCACTGCACAGGCAGTGACGTATTCGCCGAACGTGGAGGCCGACATGCCTTCGGTGTCGACGGTGCCCTTCATGTCGTGGAACTGACGGACGTAGTAGTCGCGGCCGTCCTTGCGTGTCGTCCCGAGGAATACATCCGACATCGCCTGCAGAATTCGCTGGCCGTCGATGACGCGCACACCCTGGCCCTTAGCCTCAACGGCCGCGGTCAGTGTGTCTGGCTGGCACCAACCGCCGTACTCTTCGAGCACTGAGCGAGTGGCCTCTTTGATCTGCATGATCATCGGTGTGTCGTTGGGGCCGACCATGATGACCAAGTAGCACCGGGTACCGACGCTGCCGACGCCAACTACTCGCAGCGCGACATCGGTGACGCGGAAGTGCGACAGCAGCAGCGCGATGTCAGCCGGGACTGCGGCCAGATACTCCTCAATCGACTCGACCAGGGGGGCTTCGATCTCCTCGTCGACGTGCTGGAGAACCGGCGGTGATTCCCGCAGGCGCGGCGTTCCCTCGGGCCCGATCTCCGTGATCTGTTTGAAGACACGCGCCGACGTTCGCGTGCGCGCCCGGGATATCGTTTTCTGAATCAGAGCCTGCGATACCTTGGATACCTTCCCGGTGTAGTGTTCTGGTTCCAGCCGCAGGTAGTAGCGGTCCAGAACGCTCATCTCCTCGAGCATCGCCTGCAGACTGGTTTGGTAGCCCACCAATGCCTTTTCGACGCAACGGCGGATGGCCTTGCCCGGGTAACCGGCATGGCGGCCCCCGATGATCGCGCTGGTGATCAGCCGTTTGACGTCCCACTCCGCGGGTGCGACGGCGGCCTCGTCAAAATCATTCAGGTCGAAGACTATTGAGCGGTGCGGAGCAGCGTACACGCCGAAATTCGACACGTGAGCGTCACCGCAGCACATGACTTCGATCCCAGTCGACGGGCTTGCAGCGAGGTCGGCAGCCATCACCGCTGCCGAACCTCGGTAGAACGAAAATGGGTCGGCGAGCATCCGAGCAAAACGCAGCGGGACGAGTTCGGGTAGTCGGCTGGCGTTTTGAGCGACGAGAATCTCAGTGGCCGTTCGCGGAGAAGGAGTCAGCTGTGCGAGAGCGCGCCGTGGGGCGGTCTTTCGCAACGCCCGACCCCGTGCCGCATCCTCGCCTGGGACTTCCAGATCGATCAGGCGTTCACGCAACACCCGTTGCGGCATCTGATTAGCGTACTCAGCCCATGTCGATGGATACGGCGCTTCGCCGCAACGCATACCCAGAGAGTTTTGAACTCAGCGAGGCGCGCCGCTTACAGACACAGATGCCGGGTGAGTCGGGAAACTGCGCTCACGTCCAGGTCGGCGGCGGGCAGGGCGACCGCTGTGATTACCGCCTCGACGCGGTCGGCGCCGAGATGCGGTGTGGTGATGGTCCGGAATTTCTCCTCGAGCCGCCGACGCTGCAGCGCCAGATCACGTTCGGGTGTGTTCACATCACGGGACGTGGTCAGCAGCCTGCCGTCGTTCATAATTATCTCCACGACGGTGGGTGCTCCGGAGATGCCGTCGTCGGTGACGGTCACCTTTTCGCGTAGCGCGATGACGGCCGAGTCTGCAGCCGCCGCGTCGTCGATGACCATCGTCGACCGGCCGAGGGCTGCCATCGCGGACAGGTGCGCGACGCTGAACTTGACCTCGAGCCCGGTTGCCGGCCTGGGCAGTGCGCAGGTGGCGAATTCCACTTCGCCCAGATGTAGCCGAATTTCGGCAACCTCATCCGTGTTGAGCGCATGCTGCGTACGCAGCTCGCTGATGCCGGCCAGCGTCGAATGGGTCATATGGCAGGACGCGTCGAATTTGAACAGGTTGCTCAAGATGTGCCAGCCCACCGGCGGTTCGGCCAGCGCTGCGGCCGCATCGCACTCTCCGCTTGCGGTTGCGGCGAAACCTTTAGCGCATTCGATCGCCGATTCGTTTGCGGTGAAGTCGTTTTGGGCCAGTAGAGCAGCCAGCAGCCCGTTTTCGCATGCCTTCCCCGCGTGGAACGACTTGGACATCGTGCCCACCATGCAGCCCAGCCCGGCGGCCTGGGTGGCGGCCAGCGCGAGCGCCATTGCGGTGCGTTCTGCGTCGAGCGACAGCAGTCGCGAGCAGGCTGCGGCGGCGCCCACCGTGCCGATCGTCCCGGTGTGGTGAAAGCCCCGCACATACGAGAGCGGACCGACCGCGGCGGCAACCCGGCAAGCGGTCTCGTAGCCGGCGACAAAGGCGCACAAGAACTCTGGCCCGTTGCTTTGCAGTGATTCGGCCAGCGCCAACACCGCTCCGAGTATCGCCACCGAAGGGTGGCCGATGAGCCTTGCGTTCACGTCGTCGAAGTCGAGGACGTGCGATGAGGTGCCGTTCACCAGCGCGGCCTGCAGTGGGCTCACCCGGATCCCGTGACCGATCACGCTGGCGCCATTCGTGACAGCGTCCGGCGCGAGTGTCCGCAGCAGTGTCCGCGGGGCCGGTTCGCGGCTGCCGACGATGGTGACGCCGAGCCAGTCCAGCACACACAACCGGGACATGGCGACAACGTTGTCCGGCAGTCGATCGAAACTCAGCCCCGCCGAACGCTCGGCTAATTGCGATGTCAACCCGGTCATGGGCGTTCGTACGTCCCGGTCAGCACCCCGCGGGCAATCACGTGTCCGGCCATCTGCTTCAGCAGCGCCTTGGCGGTGGAGACATGGTCCGGAATCGGCTCGTCGAGCGCCAGCATGTGGAACCGGTAGTGGTGCGGCCCATGTCCTGGAATCGGCCGCGGGCCCGCGTATCCCGGGTGCCCCAAACCGCCCGGGATGAACCGCATTCCCGCCGTGCCCGGCTGCAATGCGCCCGTGTCGACATCCTGCATGCGGGGCTCGATCAAGGCGATGGTGTGCAGCAGCGGGCGTGGCAGCGGAACGTCGACGTCGTCGATGATCAGCACCAGCTGTCGGGTCTCTGGCGGCGGCGCGGTCCAGCGCAGCTGCGGTGAAACATTCTCGCCAACGCCCTTTCCGGCGCTCGACGCCGGCATCACGCCGCCATCGCTGAACGCGGTGCTGGTGACCGAGATGTCATAGGGCGCCGTGATACCCGCACCGGCAAGTGGGCTTCGACGCTCGCCAGCGCGGACATTGCGCAGCAGTCTGCCGACGGCGCGCGTCATGCGTCGCTGCCCGCGCCGCGGATCGCCACCGTGCTGGACCGCAGCACGTCACCCAATTCGGTAGGCAGATAACCCTGCGCCGCCAGCCGCGGTAATACGCCTCCGCTGGCGATGATGTCGAGGATGAGGTCGGGCAGCTTGGGCACCGACCCCGACGCCCCGGTTGTGTCGTTGCGCCATTCGCCGGTGCTGAGATCGAAGGTGCCGGTGTCGCCCTCGTGGAACACGGTGGTGACGTCGGGAATTGTCATCGCGGGCAGCCCGGCGTTGACGGCATTGCGGAAGAACAGTGAATTGAATTCCTCGGCGACCAGACCGGCGACGCCGAGCTCGGTGAACAGCGCCGCGACCGGCCGCGACGATCCTAGCCCGAAGTTCTTGCCCGCCACGACGATGTCGCCGGCGGAAACCTGCTCGGTCCACCCGGAGCGTACCTCGTAGAAGATGTGCTTGGCCGCCTCCGGGGGATCCATCTTCATGGCGAAGGCGGGGTACATGGCGTCGGTGTTCAGGTCGTCGCCGAACACCCAGACCTTGCCGGTGATGGTGAGCGTCATGGGGTCGCACTCCTCGCGTCGGTGATGTAGCCGGTGATCGCTGATGCGGCAACGGTTGCCGGTGAGGCCATGAAGATCTGCGCCTCGGGGCTGCCCATGCGGCCGGTGAAGTTCCGGGTGCTCGACGTCAGGCAGACTTCGCCGGGTCCTACCACGCCCATGTGGTAGCCGAAGCACGCGCCGCAGGTGGAGTTGGTGATCACAGCGCCGGCGTCGGCGAGGTCCTGCAGGTAGCCGCGCCGCATCGCCTCGCGATAGACGGCCTGTGACGCCGGAGTCACGAGCAGCCGAACGCCGGCCGCAACAGTCTTGCCACGCAACACGTCCGCGGCAATTTCAAGATCTTCGAGTTGGCCGTTGGCACACGAACCGATGAAAGCCTGATCGATCCTCTGCCTGCCTAACTGCGAGACCGGCAGGCCGTTGCGGCTCACGGTGCCGGGCCGGGCCACATAGGGTTCCAGAGCGGCCAGGTCCACGTGCCGCACCTCGCGGTAGGTCGCATCGGGATCCGGTGCGGCAGTCTCATATCCGGTGACGCCGCGCTCGTGCAGGAATGACGTCAGCGCCTCATCTGGTTCGAACGTGCTGAAGTCGGCCGACACCTCGGCGCCCTGGGTGGCGATGGTGCGACGGTCGTGCATCGGGATGCTGGCCAGCCCGGGGCCGCCGAACTCCAGGTTCAGGTTCGCGGCGTCGCCGTACTCGTTGGCGATGTGCAAAAAGATGTCCTTGCCGCTCACCGTGTCGGGTTTGACGCCCTCGAGCTGGTAGCGGATCGTCGGCGCGACCTGAAACCAGGTGCTGCCCGTGCACATGATCGAGTACACCTCGGCGGGGCCCAGCCCGCGGGCGGCGGTGTTGTAGGCGCCGGCCGCGCAGGTGTGAGAGTCGGTGCAGGCCAGGATTTCTCCAGGGCGGGCCAGTCCGTTCTCGGCGATGACCTGGTGGCAGATGCCGTGCCTGCCGACGTCGTAGAACCGCTCGATGCCGAACTCGGCGGCGAACTTTCGGGCATGCGGTCCGCCGGCGGCGTCTTTGATGGTTGGCGCGGGCACGGCGTGGTCCATCACGATCGCCAGCTTGTCAGGGTTATGAATGCGAAGCGGTTCGATCCACATCGTCGCGAACTGCAGGTCGATCAGCACCGTCATGTCGACGTCGACGACGACGGTCTCGCCCGGGGACACCCGGTCCAGGCCGGCCTTGCGGGCGAAGATCTTCTCGATGATCGTCATGCCCATGAGCTGTCCTCCATCCGTGCGTATTTGGCATCGAGTGCACGCCACTCCGCCATCCCGACCAGGTTGAAGAATTCGGCGGGCCGGGTGGGCAGGTAGTCGGCGACGTTGCCCCCGTTGAGTTCACACAGGCCCTCCAGCATGCCGAGAACGGCGCGGCCAAGCGGGTTGCTGGGGTGGATGGCGACGGCGTAGCCCAACTCCTGCAGTCGCGTTGCGGACTCCAGCGGAGTCATGCCACCGAGCACCAGATTGATCAGCAGCGGAGCCGCCACGTCGCGCGCAATGCGTTCGATCTCCTCGATGGACTGCGGGGCCTCAACGAAGATGACGTCCGCACCCGCCTGGGCGTACCGATTCGCCCGCTCAATCGCGGCCTCCAATCCGAGCGGGGCCCGCGCGTCGGTCCGCGCCACGACGAGCAGGTTGTCGTCATCGCGAGTGTCAAGCGCGGCGGCCAAAGTCTGTTCGAACTCCGCGGCGGCGATGACGTGTTTGTCGGACAGGTGCCCGCAGCGTTTCGGGAATACCTGATCCTCCAACTGGATTGCCGCGACGCCGGCCTGTTCGTAGAGACGGACGGTGCGCACCACGTTCATCGCTGCGCCGTAGCCGGTGTCGGCGTCGGCGATCAGTGGGACATCGCCGAGCACACCAACGAGCATGCGGGCGCGCTCGGCCATCTCGGTGCCGGTGACCAGTCCGATATCCGGCAGGCCGAACCCGGCGGCGGCCACGCCTGCGCCGGTCATGTACGCCGCCGGCTGACCGGTGCGCCGGGCCAGATGTGCCGTTATCCCGTCGAAAACACCCGGCGCGACGACGAGTTCGCCGCGATCGAGCAAGGTACGTAGTTTCTGCCGGGCCGGTGTGGTGACCATGTGTCGTCCTTTCAGTCGAGTGCGCCGGCGACCGCCGGTGCCAGCAGATCGATCAGCTCATTGACGTCGTCGAGGCCTTCGAGACCGACGACCGCCCGTTCGATGGCGTTGGCGCGGTCGCGGTCGGTGACGCGGTCGGCCAGGGCGTGGAACTTGGTGACGAGCTCGTCGTTGGTCACCGGATCCCACGGCGCACCGTGCGGCGCGACGACACGGGTCCGATGCACGCTGCCGTCGCGGGTGGTCACCGCGACGTCGGTGCGGAACCGTTCGGTGGGGCCGGCGTTGGCCAGCGACTCATCCAGGTGCACGTCGGTGACGTCGATCAACGACCAGATGTCGTCGGCATCCAGGCGCGCGGGGGTGAATTGCTCGGGCAGAGCATTACCGTCGAGCAGCGCGGCCGCAGTCGCGTAGCCGATGTTCATCTGGGCGCCGATCGCGGTCAGCGGCCGCTCGGGCACCCACCAGCCGTGCTTGTACACGGTTTCGCCCACGGTAATGTCGATCTTCGAGATGTCCTCGGGGGCAAGTGATTCCCGCAGTTGCCGGGCCGCATCGACGGCTCCGTGCAGACCGCCCATGACCGCATAGGACTTGACCATGATGATGCTGGTCTCCCACCGCTCACCCAATTGGTCGGTCAGCAATGATGCGTCGGGATTGTGGCCCTCACCGAAAACGCTGAGGAATCCACCATATTCACGCTCGAATACGCGTTTGATGCCGGTGTAGTTCGCCGCGGCCAGCCCCGCGGCGTAAAAGCCGTTGCGAGCGGCGAACCCGTGGTGCATGCGCTTGCCCATCGCCTCGTACTGCGCGGCCATCAACCCCGCCGACTGGGTGCCGGCCAGGCCCAGCGCGTCCTCCAACTGTGCCGGCGACAGTGCCCGCAGTTTGCCGGATGCCATTGCCGCCGAGTGCGTGCCGAAGACCGGCCCGGAGTGCCAGCCGCGGTCGAGCATCTCGGCGCCGTGCAGCGTGTAGCCGACGCGCGGTCCGACCTCGAAACCGATGATCGCCGCGAGCAGGAAGTCGGCGCCGGTGGTGGGGCGCGACTGTGCGGTCACCGTCGAGAGCAGCGCGGGAATGACCAGCGAACAGCTGTGCAGGGGTGCGATCGGGTGGAAGTCGTCGAGTTCGAAGCCCTGAATGAAGGTGCCGTTCAGCACGGCCGCCGCGGGCCCGCTGGTGGACTTCCCGGTGCCGATGACCACGACGTCGCCCCGGTTCTCAAGGTCAAGGACAGCGTCGGTGGCGACCCGCGACCAGGGCAACTGCGCGCCGATCAGGCCGCAGCCCAGGCCGTCGAGCAGCAGATGTTTGGCGCGCTCGACCACGGTCTCCGGGATGTCGCCGAGGCTGAGGTTTGCCACCCAGGTGGCCAGCTTTCCGGTCGGTCCGTCCGGATCGGTGGCGGCGGTCGGCTGTACCGCGGTCATTGTCGGCCCTCCATCCGTGTTGTATGGTTATTATATACATATAACAAATACGAATCGATTCGGCAAGGGAGTGTGAAAACATTGGTCCTCATGCAGGAGACCAGCGGTGCGGTCGGGCCGGTGACCGCCGGCGCCGGAGTGCCGCTGCATCGTCAGCTCTTCCTGGTGTTGCACGACGAGATCGCCCGCGGCGCGATGGCCCCCGGCAATGCGTTACCCACCGAGCAGGCCCTCTGCGATCAGTTCGGGGTGTCCCGCATTACGGTGCGCCGAGCGCTGGCCGACCTCGCCGAACAGGGCTACATCGAACGTCGGCAAGGCGTCGGATCGTTCGTCCGTCAACGCGGCCGACCCGATGAAGCGCCCCCGGTCGGTTCCTACATGGACGGTCTCCGGCAGGCGCAATTCCAGACGTCCATCGATGTGGTGGAGCATGAGGTCCGAACTCCGCCGTCCTCGATCGGCGACGCGCTCGGGGTGACCGGCGAGATGCTGCATTTTCTGCGGGTGCGGCAAGAGCGCAGAACTCACGAGCCGTTGATGGTCACCGAAGCCTGGCTGCCTGCGGATCTTGTCGACACCCTGACCACCTCAGCGTTGCGGCGCAAACCGCTCTACGAGTTGCTCTCCGCCGCCGGTGTCGTCATCGATCGGATGCAGCATGAGATCACCGCGGAGATCGCGGGTCCGCGCAACGCGCGTCTGCTCAACGTGGCGATCGGTTCGGCGTTGCTTCGTATCAACCGTCTTGCGTTCGTGACGGGTTCGCCGCATCACTACGTGTCGATCCTGCTCTCGCCCAACCGCAGTCGCGTGCTGATCAGCCATACCGCCGCCGAACTCCAAACGGGTGACGGCCTTGCGATCGCCCATGACGTGCGGCGCGGCTCGAGCTAGCGGATCAGCCCGACGCCCGGGATGAACCGACCGACGCTTGCCGTATAGCCACGGTAGGCCGCACCGTATTTGCCCAGCAGATACGGTTCCTCGACTCGGCGCACCTGCAGCTCAAGCGCAGTGACCGCGAGGATCAACCCGACGATCGTCACGAAATTCGGTGTCAGCAGCGCGATTCCGACGTCGAATGTGAGCATCGCAGTGTAGATGGGGTTACGCACCCGTCCGAACATGCCGGTGTGCACCAACGCGGTTGTTTCGCTCTCGTCAACACCGACGCGCCAGGAGTCCCCCATGTCGAGCTGCGCCCACAGAGTTAACACGATCCCGAGCAGCGCCAACATGATTCCCGCGATCTGAATCGCGTCGGCGTGCAGAACGGGCAGGGGGGTGATGACCCCCGACAGCTGCAGCACCGGGCCGACCACCGCGACGATCAACGATATGACGAAGCCCAGCCCGGCAACCCATTCCGCTGAACCAATGTTGCCGCTGATACCGTGAAACCCGGTCGATCCGGTTCGCCGACGTTGAAGCCAAGCGCGCCAGACGAATCCGAGCAGACCGAACACCGCGAGCAGCACCAAAGCGACCGCCGCCGCGGAAATGGGTGACATCGTCACAGCCGTCCGTCGACGCGCAAGTCGGGATGCACCCAGTTCGGGGACCGGCGCTCCCGGAACGCGACGAAACCCTCGACGGCCTCGGCGCTCTCGATGCTGGCTTCCATCCCGATGCGGTCGTAGAGGCCGAGGTAGTTATCCAGGCTGGACTTGACAACCCGTCGCGCCCCCGGAGCCGTACGGCAACATTGCGCCAGCACCTCCTTGGCGGCAGCCATAAGCTCGTCGTGCGGCACCATCCGCGCGACCATTCCCCACTCGACGGCTTCCGACGCCGTTAGCGTCCGCCCGGTCAGCATCAGATCGCGGGTGCGGATCGGACCCACGATGCGCGCCAGCATCTGGCTGTAATAGGTGTCGGCGATACCGCGGTAGAGCTCGGGAACCCGGAAGTTCGCCCGCTCGCTGACCACCGCGACATCGCTGCACATGGCGATCTGCAGCCCGCCGCCCTGACACAGGCCGTTGACCGCGGACACCACCGGCTTGGCCGACTTACGCAGCGTGTCGAACGGTGTCACATCCATGGACAGCGCCGATCCCCACTGCATCCAGTTGTCGGCTCCGCCGCCGCCCAGGTCGCCGCCCGGCGCGAACACGTCACCGGTCCCGGTGATGAGCAGCCCCGCCAGATCCGCGTCGGCGTTGACCCGCGAAACCGCGTAGCGGATGCCGAAGTACATCGCCGGTGTCATGGCGTTGCGGGCTTCCGGGCGGTCCAGCGTCACGATTGCGAACGGGCCGTCGCGCCTAAACGTCAGATACGGCGTTCCCAGCCAGTCACCTTCGGGCGGGCGCGGGCCGCCATTGTCTCGGGGGTCTCCAGGGTTTGGCGGCATTGTGTCTCTCCTTTGCGGCGCGACCCATCGGTTCCGATGTTCCATCAGTCCGGCAGAATCACTTCGTCGATCGCCTCGCCATACGGTGCGCAGTCCCCGGCGCCGGGCACCAGCGTCGCCAGCGCGCCGGCGGCGCAGGCCCGCCGCAGCGCGTGGTCGTGGCCGTTGGCCCAGCCCGCGGCCAGCACGCCGGCGAACACGTCGCCGGCGCCGGACGTGTCTACCACCGCCACGGCCGGCGGCGTGGCGGTGAACTCCTGTCCGCCGCCGGCATAGCTGGCGCCGTCGGCGCCGCGGGTGATCACCCGATGCGCAACGGGCCAAAACCAGTGCGCGGCTTCGGTTTCGTTGACCACCAACACATCCGTCAGCTCGGCCAGCTCGGCCAGCTCGGCTGGGTCTGCACCGGACGGTGAGGCATTGACGATCACCGTCGCTCCGGCCGAATGGGCCTCGCGGGCAGCCGCTATCGCTGTTGTGACAGGAATCTCCAACTGCAGCAACAGCACATCGCAGTCGGCGACGAGCCCGCGCAGCCGGGCGGAGTCCAGCGCCAGGCCGCCATTGGCACCCGGCGCGACGACGATGAGGTTCTCGGCGGTGGAGTCGACCACGACGACCGCGCTGCCGCTGGGGCCGGGCACGGTGATGAGCCCGTCGATGCCCACGTCGTTCGCGCTGAGGTGCGCGCGTAGTGCCGTGGCGGCGGAGTCGTCACCCACGGCGCCGACGAACTGCACGTCTGCTCCGGCACGTGCTGCCGCCACCGCCTGATTGGCGCCTTTACCGCCGGGTGTTGATCGAAACGACGCCGCCAGCACCGTCTCGCCCGGGTGCGGCAATGTGTCGACGTCAAAACCCATGTCCATATTGACGCTGCCCACCACGCATACGCGTGTCATTACGCCGACGGTATGGAGTCGCACCCGGTTTCACAACGGTGTGTTGATAACGGTTTTCGGCAAATCCGGTTTCAGCAGGCCATTAGCGCTACGCTGCTGCGTGATCTGGGCTTTTCCTCACCCGTCAGCGAAAGGAAGTCGATTGACGCCGCGGCGCTCAACTGATCCGGTGCCGGAAGATCAGACGGTTCCGGCCGGCAAGGGTCGGCGACACCCGCGGGCCCGGTTCAGCATCCAGTCCAAGATCATGGTGATGCTGCTGGTTTCCACTCTTGCGTCGTTGGCGGTGATCTGTGTCGTCCAGTACTTCTCCGGCCGTCGCGCCCTGTTGCCTGCCGAGGCTGAACGAATGGTCCAGCTGCGTGAGGGACAGAAGCGGGCAATCGAGATGTTGTTCGCGGACCTGACCGACTCGCTGATTGTCTACAGCAGCGGATCGACCGCCATCGAGGCGGTTCAGGCGTTCACCGACGGCTTCGACCAACTGGCCAACGCGCCGATCGATCCCGGCCAACAGCAGTCGCTGGTGAACTACTACAACGACAAGATGATCAAACCGATCCAGCAGGCAACCGGCGACACACTGAGTCTCGGCGCGGTGCTGCCCAACAACAACGCGCAGAAGTATCTTCAACTTCACTACACCGTCCCGTCGTACGGCGCCTCAACCCCGCCCGACGACGCGGGTGACGGTAGCGCATGGTCAGCCGCAAATGCCCGCTTCAACAACTACTTTCGCGAGATCGCGACCCGCTTCGAATACCGGGACGCCATGCTGCTCGACGCTCGGGGCAATCTGGTTTACAGCGTGAACAAAGGTCCCGTGCTGGGCACCAATATCTTGACCGGTCCGTATCGCGAGTCCAACCTGCGCGGCGCCTACGAAAAGGCGATGGCTGCCGACTCCGTGGACTTCGTGTGGATCACCGACTTCCAGCCCTTCCAGCCCGCACTCGGGGCGCCCATCGCATGGCTGGTGTCGCCGATCAGTTCGGCGGGCAAGACGGCGGGGGTGCTGGCGCTGCCGTTACCGATCTCGAAAGTCAACCGGATCATGACAGCCGACAAGCGCTGGGAAGCCGCCGGCATGGGGGAGACAGCGGAGACGTATTTGGCCGGTCCCGACAAGCTAATGCGTTCGGATTCGCGGTTGTTCCTAGAGGACCCGGATAAATACCGGCGCGAGGCCGAGGCAGCAGGAACCCCACCCGACATTGTCGACAAAGCGATCAGGTGGCACGGGACGACGCTGGTCCAGCCTGTGGCGACCGAAGCTCTTCATGCCGCCCAGCGGGGGCAGAGCGGGACGGTTGTCGATACCGGCTACCTGGGAGACAAGGAACTCGCCGCCTACGCCCCGGTGAACGTGCCGAATTCGGATCTGCGCTGGTCGATCTTGGCGACCAGGGACAGCGCCGAGGCCTACGACCGGATCGGGTCATTCACCCGGACACTGGTATTGACCACCGCGGCATTGGTTTTCATCATTTGCGTGGCCGCGATGCTCGTCGCCCAGATATTCGTGCGGCCGGTCCGGCGGCTCCAAGCCGGCGCGCAGGAGATCAGCGCAGGGAATTACGACATCAGAATACCGGTGACGTCGCGGGACGAAGTCGGTGATCTCACAGTCGCTTTCAACGAGATGAGCCGGAATCTGGGGATCAAAGAAGAACTGCTCACCGAACAGCGCAAGGAAAACGATCGTCTGCTGCTGTCGTTGATGCCCGAATCGGTCGTGCGGCGTTATCGCGAAGGTGAACAGACTATTTCGCAGGAGCACCAGGACGTCGCTGTCATCTTCGCCGACATCGTCGGCCTCGACGAGATCTCCAACGAGCTTTCCGGTGACGAACTGGTGGGGATTATCGACGAGGTGGTCCGGGAACTCGATTCGGCGGCGGAAACCCTTGGCGTTGAACCGGTTCGCACCGTGCACAATGGTTACCTCGCCAGTTGCGGGTTAAATGTTCCGCGGCTGGACAGCGTGCCCCGAACCATCGACTTTGCCGTGGAGATGCTACGGATCATCGAGCGATTCAATGGCCGGACGGGCCACCACCTCAGCATTCGGGCCGGCGTTAACACCGGCAACGTCATCAGTGGACTTGTCGGCGGGACCAGCGTGATTTACGACATGTGGGGCGCCGCGGTAAATCTGGCCCACCAGATGCATACCGGTGCAACGGAGTCGGGGGTCTACGTCACCTCGGAGGTATACGAGGTGATGCGTGACATTCGGCAGTTCACGCCCGCAGGCAGCATTACGGTTGGCGGCTCGGAGCAGCCGATCTGGCGATTGGCGGAACGCAAGTGAAAATCGTTGACACAGGCTGGTTTTACTGGGCCGTCGGGCTGACCATCGGACTGCCCGTCACATTGATCGGTCTCACCGAATTACACCACGCGCTCGCCCGCAGGCAGAGCGCTCTGGCCCGACCAGTCAACCTGCTGCGCAACTATCTGGTGCCGCTGACAGGGCTCTGGGTGCTGTTGGTCAAGGTGGCGCGGGTTCCGGCGCAGGTCACCTCGGTGCGGATGCTTGCGACCGTGTTTGGCTTCTTAGTACTGGTGCTGGTGTTGTCCGGGCTGAACGCCACCATGTTCGAAGGGGCCCCGCCGGGCTCGTGGCGAGAGCGGGTGCCGACGATATTTCGCGACGTGACGCGGCTTTTGCTGATCGCCGTTGGACTGGCGCTGATCTTCTCCTACGTCTGGGGAGTGCGTGTCGGTGGCCTGTTCACCGCGCTGGGCGTTACGTCGGTGGTCATCGGCCTGATGCTGCAGAATTCCGTCGGTCAGATTGTGTCGGGCCTGTTTATGTTGTTCGAGCAGCCCTTCCGGATCGGCGACTGGCTGGACACCCCGACGGCGCGGGGACGCATCGTAGAAGCGAACTGGCGCGCCGTTCACATCCAAACCGACACCGGATTGCAGATCACACCGAATTCGGTACTCGCCGCCACCGCGTTCACGAATCTCAGCCGTCCGCCCGGCGCACACCAACTGGAGATAACGACGACATTCTCGGTGGCCGATCCGCCCGACCGGGTGCGGCGTCTGCTATCGCGGGTCGCCGGCACGCTGCCGCAATGCAAGGAGCACACCACACCGACCGCGGTGGCCGCCGGTAGCGGCGAGTACCGCGTCACCGTCGGGTTGAACTCGCCCGCCGAGGACGGCGCGGCGCGGACGACGTTCCTGCGGTGGATCTGGTACGCGGCGCGGCGTGAGGGTCTGCACCTGGATGGCGCCGACGACGACTTCTCCACCACGGCCCGGGTACAGATGGCGATGCGAACTGTCGTGGCACCGGCATTGCGGTTGAGCCTCACCGATCAACAGTCCCTGACCCCGCACGCGAGAATCGTTCGATACGGCACCGACGAAGTCGTGCAATTCGCCGGGGAAGTGCCCACCGCGATGACATTTCTGACCATCGGCTGCGTCCGGCTCACCACTACCGCCGAAGACGGTTCCGTCCTGTCGCTCAGCGTGCTGGAACCAGGTTCATTCCTCGGGCTGACCACACTGACCCGTCAACCAAGCCTGTCTTCGGCGTATGCGCTGGAAGAGGTCACTGCCCTGGAGATCGATCGCGAGCACATCGAAGATCTCGTGATGCGGTCACCGTTACTGCTTCAGGAGCTGGGCCGCATCATCGAGGGCCGGCGAAAGGAATCAGCCGTGGCCAGATCCCCCGAGCGCCTTCGCAGCTCAGGGTCGTAAGTTTCGCCGGCCGAGATGACGTGGGGTCGGCCATGCCGGTAGGCGGCCACTACTTCGCCGCAGACGCCGGCTGGCAAGACGAACTCGCGCGCCGTATCACCTGTTCGACTCGTGCTATCGCAAACGCGTTGAGCTCGCTTCGGCGGCAAAGATTGCCGATTTCCGGTTCGGGTCTTGCTGCGCTACATGGAGGCGGTTGGGCTGGTGGAGCTGGGCAACGGGGGCGTCACGCCTGTGGTGCATGGGGGCGACCCGTTCTCGCAGATGTGGATCAAAACCTGGCAACGGATCGACGATGCGGTCATCGATCGCGGCGTGCTCAGCGAAGCCGAGGTACACAAGATGCGGCAAGCTTACGAGGACCCGACTTTCACCTACCGGACCCAGTTGACCCAATCTGTATGGGGACGCAAGCCACTGGCGAACTGATCGCCTATTTGTGCTTTTGGTGGTGTTCGGCGAGCGCTAGCTTCTCGGCGCTGTCCGCGTAGTGCTCTTCGAGGTCGGCAAGCAGTCCTTGGTCGGTTAAATCGAGCGGACGCGAATTCTCCCAATCATGTTGGGCCACCTTGTGCAAGCTTTCTGTGACGTCATCATCGCGCATATCAAGTCGTCGGCTACCGATATGCATACCTGGCTGCTGACGCATCTGGAGGCTGCCAATCAGCGTCACCGCTGATGGAAGCGCTGGCTTCGACGACCCAGTACTCCCCGTTGTCGCTGAACATGTGCGGCGAATCCCGGCGCGGACCGGCGAACATGGGACTGGCCTGGGATGTTAGACCCGGAACGCCGCAGATTATCTGGAAGAATGGCCTGACATCGTTGGGCGGCTGTTCGTGTTGGGTCGGTATGACTATGGCTAGCGCCACCCACGAGCCGCTGGGTATCGCGGTCCTACTCAACGGCTGCTGGAACAAGACTCAGCCGAACTTGGTGGCCGATAACGCCGGAATTGCGATGCTCAACGAGATTTCAGCCGCCATCTAGCGCGTCCCGTTGGGTGGCACGGCCCGGTCGACCGGGCCGTGTCAACCGGGCCGTAGGAAACTCGATACCCTTGGTTAATGAGTGTGCATGCTCCGTCGGCTCCCGACTTGCGCCAACAGGTGCACCACGCCGCGCGCCGGGCGCGGGCCGCCGCCCGCGTGCTGGCCTCATTGCCGACGGTCGCCAAGGACCAGGCGCTATGTGTCGCCGCGGAAGCAATCGTGGCCAACACCGACCGTATTTTGGCGGCTAACGCCGAAGATCTGAACGCGGCGCGGTCGGCGGAGACACCGACCCCCATGATCGACCGGTTGGCATTGGACCCGAAGCGCGTCGAGGGAATCGCCGCCGGCCTGCGGCAGGTCGCGGGACTGCCCGATCCGGTCGGAGAGGTGCTGCGCGGCTATACCCTGCCCAACGGGTTGGCGCTGCGCCAGCAGCGGGTTCCGCTCGGCGTGATCGGGATGGTCTACGAGGGCCGGCCCAACGTCACCGTCGACGCGTTCGGTTTGGCGCTCAAGTCCGGCAATGCCGCCCTGCTGCGCGGCAGTGCGTCCGCGGCGAAGTCCAACGAGGCGCTGGTTTCCGTGTTACGCGCTGCATTGCAGGGGGAGGACCTGCCCGCCGACGGCGTCCAGCTGCTCTCGGCCGCCGACCGCTCTACTGTCACCCACTTGATCCAGGCCCGAGGCCTGGTCGATGTGGTGATCCCGCGCGGGGGGGCCGGCCTGATCGACGCCGTCGTCCGCGACGCCCAAGTGCCGACCATCGAGACGGGTGTCGGCAACTGCCACGTCTACGTGCACGATGCCGCCGACCTCGAGATGGCCGAGCGGATTCTGCTGAACTCCAAGACCCGTCGGCCCAGCGTCTGCAACGCCGCCGAGACGTTACTTATCGACACCGCAATCGCCAGCCGGGCCTTGCCGCGGCTGATCGGTGCCCTGCAAGACGCCGGTGTGACGGTGCATCTCGACCCCGATGAGGCCCACTTGCGCCGCGAATACCTGGCGATGGAGATCGCGGTCGCCGTTGTCGATGGTGTCGACGCGGCGATCGCGCACATCAACGAATACGGCACCGGACACACTGAGGCCATCGTTACCGCCAATATGGCTGCCGCCCAACGGTTCACCGAGGGAGTCGATGCGGCCGCGGTAATGGTCAACGCATCGACGAGCTTCACCGACGGTGAGCAGTTCGGGTTTGGCGCCGAGATCGGCATCTCCACTCAGAAGCTGCACGCCCGCGGCCCGATGGGACTGCCGGAATTGACCTCGACCAAGTGGATCGTCTGGGGAGACGGCCAGACTCGCCCGGCCTGAATGCTGAGGAGAAAACAAAAGTGAGTGTGCCCGCGCGGCCGGCTCCGCTGTTCGCCGACATTGAAGACGTCGGCCAACGGCTGGCCGAAACCGGCTACTTGCCCGATACCGCCACCGCGACCGCCGTTTTCCTCGCCGATCGGCTCGGCAAGCCGCTGCTGGTGGAAGGACCGGCGGGGGTCGGCAAGACCGAACTGGCCCGCGCTGTCGCGCAGGCCACCGGATCCGGTCTGGTTCGCCTGCAGTGCTACGAAGGCGTCGACGAGGCCCGCGCGCTCTACGAGTGGAACCACGCCAAGCAGATTCTGCGCATCCAATCCGGCTCCGGGGACTGGGACCAGACCAAGACCGACGTGTTCACCGAGGAGTTTCTGCTGTCCCGGCCGCTGCTGACCGCGATCCGGCGCACCGAGCCCACGGTGTTGCTGGTCGACGAAACCGACAAGGCCGACATCGAAATCGAGGGTCTGCTGCTGGAAGTGCTGTCCGACTTCGCGGTGACGGTCCCCGAGCTGGGCACCATCACCGCCCAGCGCGCGCCGTTCGTGGTGCTGACCTCCAACGCCACCCGCGAGCTGTCCGAGGCGCTCAAACGCCGTTGCCTCTTTTTGCACATCGACTTTCCCAGCCCCGAGCTGGAACGCCGCATCCTGCTGTCCCGCGTCCCCGAACTGCCCGGACACATCGCCGACGAGTTGGTGCGCATCATCGGCGTGCTACGCGGAATGCAGCTCAAGAAGCTGCCGTCGGTGGCCGAGACCATCGACTGGGGACGCACGGTGCTAGCGCTGGGCATGGACACCATCGACGACGCGACCATCGCCGCCACGCTGGGCGTGGTGCTCAAACATCAATCCGATCAGAAACGCGCCACCGGCGAACTTCGGCTGAACTAGGGGGATTGATGGCCGTCCGTCGCGTTCGTCCCAGCCATCCGCTTGCCCCGCACGGCCTACCGGGTCATCTGGTGGGATTCGTCGAAGCGCTTCGCGGGCAAGGTATTTCGGTTGGCCCGTCGGAGACGGTGGATGCCGGCAAGGTGATGGCGGTCCTTGGTCTCGGTGACCGGGAGGTGCTGCGCGAGGGCCTCGCTTGTGCGGTGCTACGCAGACCTGAGCACCGTGAGACCTACGAGGCGATGTTCGACCTGTGGTGGCCCGCCGCGCTGGGTGCACGTGCGGTGGTGACAGAAGAGGCCGAGGCCGATCCCGATTTCCAGTTGCCGCCGGACGACGTCGAGGCGATGCGGCAGATGCTGCGGGATCTGCTCACCGACAATGCCGACCTCGCTGACATGGATGAGCGGCTGGTGGCGATGATCGCGCAAATCGTCGACGCCTTCGGCAGGTACAACTCAAGCCGCGGCCCGTCATACTCGTCGTATCAGGCGCTCAAGGCGATGGCGCTGGACGAGTTAGAAGGCAAGCTGCTGGCCGGCCTGCTGGCTCCCTACGGCGACGAACCCACGCCGACCCAAGAGCAGATCGCCAAAGCGCTTGCCGCGCAGCGCATCACGCAATTGAGAAAAATGGTCGACGCCGAGACCAAGCGACGTACCGCCGAGCAACTCGGCCGTGACCACGTCCAGATGTACGGCATCCCGCAGCTGGCCGAGAACGTCGAATTCTTGCGTGCCTCGGGCGAGCAGCTGCGCGCAATGCGCAGGGTGGTGCAGCCGCTGGCGCGCACCCTGGCCACCCGGTTGGCCGTTCGCCGGCGCCGTGCCCGTGCGGGGGCGATCGACCTGCGCAAGACGTTGCGCAAGTCGATGTCAACCGGCGGCGTGCCGATCGACCTCGTGCTGCGCAAACCGCGCCCGGCGCGCCCCGAACTGGTGGTGTTGTGCGACGTGTCGGGGTCGGTCGCCGGCTTCAGCCACTTCACCCTGCTGTTGGTGCACGCACTGCGCCAACAGTTTTCCCGCGTTCGGGTATTTGCCTTCATCGACACTGCCGACGAGGTGACCCACCTGTTCGGCCCGGATGCCGACTTGGCCGTGGCGATCCAGCGGATCACCCGGGAAGCCGGTGTCTACACCCGCGACGGCCACAGTGATTACGGCAACGCGTTCGTCTCGTTCATTCAGGCGCACCCGAACGTGCTGTCACCGCGCAGCTCGTTACTGGTGCTCGGTGACGGCCGCACCAACTACCGCGACCCGGCCACCGACGTATTGGCTCACATGGTGACCGCCAGCCGGCACGCGCACTGGCTCAACCCAGAGCCCAAGCACCTGTGGGGCAGCGGCGACTCGGCCGTACCCCGCTACCAAGAGGTGATCACCATGCACGAATGCCGCTCCGCCAAGCAGCTGGCGGCGGTGATCGACCAACTGCTGCCGGTCTGAGCGGTACGCCGAGCTGGGGGAGCACCGGCCGCCGAGCTGGGGGCACCGCCCGCTTGCGAGGGACACGCTGGAGTGGCGCCGGGCCACCACTGTCACGTTGGAGTGACGCTCGCGTAAATCGGGTTCTCCGAAGTGCTCAAGTAAGCTGGCAAACCATGCAAAAGCGGCGGCTGGGAGTGATGGGTGGGACGTTCGATCCCATCCACAACGGCCACCTCGTCGCGGCCAGCGAGGTGGCCGACCTCTTCGACCTGGACGAAGTGGCGTTTGTACCGACCAATCAGCCCTGGCAGAAAAGCCGCCTGGTCAGTGCCGGCGAAGACCGCTACCTGATGACCGTGATCGCCACTGCGGCCAACCCCCGCTTCTCAGTCAGCCGGGTCGACATCGACCGCGGCGGGCCCACCTATACCAAGGACACATTGCGCGAGTTGCACACACTCAACCCCGACTCCGACCTGTACTTCATCACCGGCGCCGATGCGCTCGCCTCCATCCTGTCGTGGCAGGACTTGGAGGAACTGTTCGCGATGGCGCGCTTCGTCGGGGTCAGCCGGCCGGGCTACGAACTGGGCCGCGAACATCTCACCGGCGTCCTCGACGGGTTGCCTGAAGACGCGTTGACATTGGTCGAAATCCCCGCGCTGGCAATTTCGTCCACCGACTGCCGTCGGCGTGCCGCAGAAGGACGCCCGCTCTGGTATCTGATGCCCGACGGCGTCGTGCAGTACATCTCCAAACGCGAGCTCTACCGCAAGCCCCGGGACGACACGTGACGGCCACCGCGGAGGCGATCGAGATGGCCGCGGTCGCCGCGCGCGCGGCGGCGTCGAAGCTTGCCGAGGATGTCGTCGTCATCGACGTTTCCGGTCAGCTGGTCATCACCGACTGCTTCGTGATCGCCTCGGCGTCCAACGAACGGCAGGTCAACGCCATTGTCGACGAAGTCGAGGAGAAGATGCGCCGGGCTGGCTACAAGCCCGCGCGCCGCGAGGGCGCGCGTGAAGGCCGCTGGACATTGCTGGACTACGTCGACATCGTCGTGCACATCCAGCACCAAGACGAACGCAATTACTATGCGCTGGACCGGCTCTGGGGTGACTGCCCGGTGCTGGCGGTGGACCTGTCAGCGGACTCTGCGAGCCGGTCATGACGACCCGGCGCTTGATGATGCTGCGGCACGGGCAAACCGACTTCAATCTCGGCAGCCGAATGCAGGGTCAGCTCGACACCGAGCTGAGTGAGCTGGGCCGCGCACAGGCGGTCGCCGCAGCCGAGGCGCTCGCCAAACGCCAGCCGCTGCTGATCGTGTCGTCGGATCTGCGACGCGCCTACGACACCGCGGTCGCGCTGGGGGAGCGCACGGGCTTGCGGGTGCAGGTCGACAACCGGTTGCGCGAGACCCACCTCGGCGACTGGCAGGGCATGACGCACGCCGAGATCGACGCCGTCGCGCCGGGCGCCCGGCTGGCCTGGCGCGAGGACGCCACCTGGGCGCCACACGGCGGCGAGAGCAGGGTCGACGTGGCCGCGCGCAGCCTGCCGTTGATCGCCGAGCTGGTCGCCGGTGAACCCGAATGGGGTGCCGACGAGGAGCCGGCGCGGCCGGTGGTGCTGGTCGCCCACGGTGGGCTGATCGCGGCGCTGACCGCGGCGCTGCTACGGCTGCCGGTTGCCAACTGGCCCGTGCTGGGCGGCATGGGCAATGCCAGCTGGACGCAGCTGGTCGGACACTCCGCCGACGCGCAGACCGACGCCGACAACGTCGATGACATTCGCTGGCGCCTTGACGTGTGGAACGCTTCGGCACAGGTCGCCGGCGATGTCCTCTGAGCCACGGCGGCGGCCGGCGCTGCTGATCTTCGCCGATTCACTGGCCTACTACGGACCGACCGGTGGCCTGCCCGCAGACGACCCACGCATCTGGCCCAACATTGTTGCCTCGCAGTTAAATTGGGATCTGGAGCTGATCGGCCGCATCGGCTGGACGTGTCGCGATATCTGGTGGGCGGCGACTCAGGACCCGCGGGCCTGGGCGGCGTTGCCCCGCGCCGGGGCGGTGATCTTCGCGACGGGCGGAATGGATTCGCTGCCGTCGCCGCTGCCGACGGCGTTGCGTGAACTCGTCCGCTACGTACGGCCGCCGTGGCTGCGGCGCTGGGTTCGCGACGGCTATGGTTGGGTGCAGCCGCGGCTATCTCCGATGGCCAGAGCCGCGCTGCCACCGCACTTGTCCGCTGAATACCTTGAACAGACGCGTGGCGCAATCGATTTCAATCGGCCCGGTATCCCGATCGTGGCGTCGCTGCCGTCGGTGCACATCGCCGAGACCTACGGGAAGGCCCATCACGGCCGGGCCGGCACGGTCGCGGCGATCACCCAATGGGCTCAGCAGCACGACATCCCACTGGTTGACCTGAAATCCGCAGTCGCCGAACATGTTATGAGTGGTCGCGGCAACCCCGACGGTATCCACTGGAACTTCGAAGCCCACCAGGCGGTCGCGGAGTTGATGCTCAAGGCGCTGTCCGAAGCCGGCGTGTCCAACGAGACGTCGCGCAATCAAACCGAGAAGCCGCGCGGCTGAATTCATATGGCTGTCGTGGTAGTGACTGACTCGTCGGCGCGCCTTCCCGATGACCTGGGCTTGCAGTGGGGAATACGTCAGGTGCCCTTGCACATCCTGGTCGACGGCAGCGACCTGCGTGACGGCGTGGATGATGTTCCCGACGACATCCACGACTACGGTCAGGCCACCACCGCCGCCGCCACGCCGGCGGAACTCGGCGAGGTATACCGGCAGGCGCTGGCCGACAGCGGAGGCGATGGGGTAGTGGCGGTGCACCTTTCGGCGGCGCTGTCCGGAACCTTTGGCGCGGCCGAGACCACTGCGGTCGAAATCGGTCCAGCGGTGCGGGTGATCGACTCGAAATCGGCTGCGATGAATACGGGTTTCGTCGCGCTGGCCGCCGCCCGGGCGGCCGCCGGCGGCGCCGACCTGGCCACGGTCGCGGAATCTGCCGCCGCGGCGGTGGCGCGCAATCACGGGTTCATCGTCGTACTCCAGCTGGACAACCTACGGCGAAGCGGGCGCATCGGCGGCGCCGGTGCCTGGCTGGGCACCAAATTGTCGCTCAAGCCGTTGCTGCGCATCGATGATGGCAAACTCGTTCTGGCGCAACGGATTCGGACGGCCAACAAAGCGGTCGCGACAATGATCGACCGGGTGTGTGAAGTCGTCGAAGAGCGCTCAGCCGCGATCGCGGTGCACCACGTTGCCAATCCCGACGGAGCGGCCGACCTGGTCGCCGCGCTGGCCGAGCGCTTGCCTGCGGCTAAGCCGACGGTCGTCACGGACCTGGGCCCGGTGCTTGCCTTGCACGTCGGCGCCGGCGCGCTCGCGGTGTGTGTCGAGGTCGGCGGCGACGCGCCCGACTAGGTCACGATCTCTGCACTGCCAATGGCGCGGTGTTGTCCTCATCGATGGGTGCCGGCCGTGGCTTTGGTTTGGCGTTGTCACCGCGGGGGTGGACAACCTGGGGCCACCAGAACCAGCGGCCCAGTAGGGTCGCCAGCGCGGGCATGAACAGCGTGCGCACCACCAGGGTGTCGAGCAGCAACCCGATGCAGACCGTCGAGCCGAACTGACCCAGCACGGTCAGATCGCTGCCCAGCATCGCCGCCATGGTGAAGGCGAACACCAGACCCGCCGATGTCACCACCGCGCCGGTGCCGGCCATCGACCGGATGTATCCGGTCTTGAGTCCGGCGTGAATCTCTTCTCGGAACCGGGAGACCAGCAGCAGGTTGTAGTCGGAGCCGACGGCCAACAGGATGATGACCGAAAGCGCCAATACGATCCAGTGGACGTGTATACCGAACAGGTCCTGCCAGATCAAGACCGACAGTCCGAAGGACGCCGCGATCGAGCTGCTCGCGGTCCCGACGATGACCAGGGCCGCCACCACGCTCCGGGTCAGCAGCAACATGATCATGAAGATCAGCGTCAACGCCGAGACCACCGCGATCATCAGGTCGTACTTCTCGCCATCGGCCATGTCGCGGAAGGTGGCTGCGGTTCCGCCGAGATAGACCCTGGCGTCGGACAGCGACGACTGCTTGAGTCCTTCCTGGGCGGCGGTTCGCTCGGCCGACACCCGGGCGATGCCCTCGGGTGTCATTGGGTCACCCTGGTGAGTGATGAAGAACCGCACCGACTTTCCGTCGGGGGAGAAGAACATCTTCACGCCGCGAAGGAATTCCGGGTTGCCGAACGCCTCGGGCGGCAGGTAGAAAAAGTCGTCGTTCCGCGAGGCGTCGAAGCTTTGGCCCATGACGATCGACGTGTTGCTCATCGCCTCGATTTGATTGATCATCGCCTGAAAGGTGCTATGTAAGGTCAGCGTAATTGCGCGAGTGGTTTTCAGCGATTGGATCTGCGGCGGCAAGATCGCGGCTATTTCGTGCGTGAGCACGTCCACAATCCCGATGTCTTTTGACACGCCCTGCAGCTTTTCATCAAGTTGATCGATTCCGTCCAATGCGTCGAACAGCGACCGGAAGGACCAGCAGACGGGAATATCGAAGCAGTGTTTCTCCCAGTAGAAGTAACTGCGGATCGGGCGGTAAAAGTCGTCGAAATCCGCGATGTGGTCGCGCAATTCGTTGGTGACGTCCACTATTTCTCTTGTGAGGCGGGCCGTGTCATGAGTCGTGTCGGCCAGCTGATTCGTGATCTTAAACAGCCGCTCCAAGTAGTCTATTGTGATCCCCAACTCGTCGGCCATCTTCAGAATGTCGTTCATTCTGTCTTTCAGAAAGCCCATGTTCTGCATGGTCGTCTGGCCTTGAATGCTGTTCTGAAAGGGAATCGAGCTGTGCTGAATAGGAATCCCCAGGGGTCTGGTGATGTCCTGGATCATCGCGATACCGACGGTGCGGATCTCGTTTTTCGCGACCTTGTCCAGCACCAGCATGTCGGCCGTGTTGCGCATGTCGTGGTCGGCCTCGATCATCAGGATGTCCGGATTCATCCGGGCTTCGGAGAAGTGCCGGTCGGCCGCGGCATACCCGAGGTTGGACGGCGCCGACGCGGGCAGGTAGTGGCGGTCGTTGTAACTCGGCTTGAACCCGGGCAATGCGACCATACCGACCAGAACGACCGCCGCGCTCACCGCGAAAATCGGTGCGGGCCAACGCACGACCGCGGTGCCTACCCTCCGCCACAGTCGGCCGCGGGACTGGCTCTTCTTCTCGAACAGCCCGAACCGGCTGCCGATGAAGACGACCGCCGGGCCCAGTGTCAGGCCGGCCAACACCACGACGATCATTCCGATGGCCACCGGTGGGCCCATGGTGTTGAACCAGGGCAGCCGCGCGAAGCTCAGGCAGTACGTCGCACCGGCGATCGTCAGGCCCGACCCCAGTACAACGGGCGCGACTCCACGAAATGTCGTGTAGTAGGCGGTCTCCCGGTCCTCGCCGGCCAGGCGCGCTTCCTGATACCGGCCGATGAGGAAGATCCCGTAGTCCGTCCCGGCGGCAATCGCCAGCATCGTCAGGATGTTCGCGGCGAAGGTTGTGAGCCCGAACGCGTTGTTGTAGCCCAGCACGGCGACGATTCCGCGTGCACAGGCCAGCGCGACGAAGGTCATGAACAGCTGGATCAGCGTGGTCACGATCGAGCGGTAGACGAGCAGCAGCATGATTGCGATCGCGGCCAACGTGAACAGCGTGATTTTGGCCAGGCTGCCGTTGCCGATGACGTGCATGTCGTCGGATAGCGCCGCGGGACCGGTGACATAGGCCTTCACCCCGGGCGGTGCGGGTTCGTTATCGACGACCTTGCGGACGGCCTCGACGGAGTTGTTGGCTTGGGTGGTGCCCTGGTTACCGGCGATGTTGACCTGCACGTAGGAGCCCTTGGCGTCGGCGCTCTGCGCGCCCGCCGCGGTGAACCTGTCACCCCAGAAGTCCTGGATGTGCTGGACGTGCGCAGTGTCCTTGCGGAGCTTGCGCACGATGTCGTCGTAATAGCGGTGTGCGGCCTCGCCGAGTGGCTGCTGGCCTTCCACGACGACCATCACCGTGCTGTTGGAGTCGAACTCGTGGAAGTTGTGTCCCATCCGCATCATCGCCTTCATCGACGGCGCGTCAAGGGGAGCCATCGGAGCCGAATGCGCCTCGCCGACGACTTCCAGCTTCGGGACGGCGACGTTGACGATGACGGTCAGGGCGACCCAGCCCAGGATGATCGGGATCGCGAAGATGCGGACGAAGTGCGGGATAAACGGTCGGTGCCGGTGCCCGGATTCGGTGCGCTCGGTTGAAGGGGTGCTGGCGTTGTCGAAGCGCTGCTCCTCACCATCGCTTCGCGATGCATCGTCGCCGGCGCGGGTCATGCGGACTTCACCAGGCAGTAGGTTTGCGCGTTGACGCCGTCTGCGCTCTGATGCTCGCGGAGGACGCCGTCGACGGTGATGCGGCAGCTGATGTGGTGAGCGTCGGTTTGGGCCATGATGTTGGCGCTGACGGCGGGCAGCGTGGTGGAAAGTGTGTACGACCACGGTAGCGGCGCGCCGTTGACCTGGTGTGTGTTGGCGTCGGCGTCCCAGTAGTTGAGATTCGCGGTGCTGCCGGGCGGCCCGTCGACCTCATACTTCACGACCTTTGGGTTGAACTGCACGATCTTGATCCCGGCCCCCGCGTTTGCATTCAGGTCTTGCGAGCCGAATATTTTGTGCAGGCGCGACACCACGAGTCCGGAAACCGACAGAACGACCACTAGAAGCAACGGTATCCACCAGCGTCTGAGCAAACCGCCAATCGAAATCGCTCTCACTCGGTCTCCTCCCGCCGGCCCGTCCGCAGTCTTTTCCGTGCCGATTGAGCTCGTGTCCCTCAGTCATCATCGCCGATGATGAGAACCTTCGCTCGGCTAACTATGCTAGACGGTAGGGCACGTCCGCGTTCCGCTAGGTTCCCTTCAGCTGTCTAAGCACTTAATGCTGCGCCGCCGCACGGCCGGTGACGGGCGGCAAGTCGGCCAATGTCACGATCCCCGGCCTGGCCGCGACCACTGCGGGCACCGCGTTGGTGACCGGCATCGCGGTATAGATCATGCCCAGGCCCATGAAGCCCGGCTCGGTCCAATCCTTCGGCGGCAGGCAGTGGATAACCGTGCGCATATTCGGCAGACCGAACACCTGAATGACGTGGCCGTGCTCAAGCGGTTTCGGCGGGACCACGTGGTTGCCCATTGTCCAGTTGAACCCGACGCTGACCACGTTGTGGTCGCCGACCCAGCCGCGGTGATAGCCGTAGACACCGCCGACGGTCCCGGCCGGGATCTTCATGAAACCCAGGTCGGAGTCGCCGGTGGCCGCGGTGAACGTGACATCGAAGGTCATCTTGTCCAGCTTCGCCCCGATCGCGTCGGCCATCATCGCGGCCGACTCGGCGAAGACCTCGCTTTCGCGTCGCACATTCTCGGCCAGCCCGGGCGCATCGGGGTCCTGCGAGAAACCCATTGCGGTCTGAGTCTCCGCGGATTCGTAGGTCGAGCAGTCCACCGACTCGGTGATGCGGATCTCGTCGACCCGTTCGCAGGATCCGCTGAGCGCCATGCCGACCAGGTTCGTCATTCCGGGGTGCGCACCGCTGCCGAAGATCGTCGATCCGCCCCGCTCGCAGGCGTCGAGGATCCGTAGCCGGTCCTGCGGGGTCTGCTTGCCACCGGTGATCCAGGCCGCGCTGGTACACACGTTGACGCCCGACTCGAGCAGCCGAACCAATTCGTCGACGCCTGCCCACAACGGGTTATAGCAACACGCGTCGGGTCGAAGTGCCAGCAGCGCATCGATGTCATTGGTGGCCTTGACCCCGGTCGGCTCCGGCCAGCCGGACAGCTCGGCGGCGTCCACCCCGACTTTGTCTTGCCCGTGCGCGTACACGCCGACCAGTTCCATGTCCGGCCTGCCGATGATGGCGTGCAGCGATCGCCGCCCGATGTTCCCGGTGGTCCACTGGATCACACGAAACGGACGGTCTGCGCTGGTCGTGCTCATCGGGTGCTCCTTTGCCGGTGCGGTTGGACTCATTATGTTCAACCGGGTCCACGTGCACACGAGCCGGGCGTCCCAATATTCAGAGCGAACTTAGCCGCGGCTAAAAATTTGGCCCGTCATCTGTTGCTGTGTTGCGGCGACTGCGATTGTGACCACACAGCAAACAGCTGCAGTAGCGTCGACGTCTATGGTGATCCTCGATATGCAATTGGCTTGAAGCTGCTGGGCTTTCGCGTTTGAGAAAAGGTCAAAGCCCGGCCATGCCGACCGCGATGAACACACAGCCGGCCGCGGCCAGCAGGATTGCAACTTCAAGGCGGCGACGCGATCGAATCCAGTTGTGCAGCGCTGTCATCGACATGGCGGTTGTCTTGGGCGCCAGTAGATAGGCCAGCAGCGGAATCTCTACGAGCGCGAAGGCCACGACGATGTACATCAGCAGCACTGCGACTTGCGTCAGGGCTGTCGCGCGGGAGGCCAGTATGACGGCTAGCGTGGCAAGATAGTCGACCGACGGCAATGCGATGCCGAGACCGGCGATTCCCGCGACCCACAGCGAATACGCGCTCAGCAATCGTTGGGCCGGCCTCGCCAATCTTGCCGGGCGCGAGCCCAATCGTCCGGGGACGGGCACGGCCACGACTACAGCGACCAATAGCGCGAGGAACCCGATCAGAATCTGAACTTTGGGCAAAGTGAAGTAGCTAGACTCCAGCAGTCTGCGTCGAAACACGAACAAGACAAGCAGACCCACCGTCGTTCCCATTGCGAAACCGCCAAACAAAAACGCGAGCAGGTGCAGCGCCGGTCTGGGCCTGTTCAGCATGAGCACGGCCATACCGATTCGGAACGGTTCGACGCTGACGGCAAAGGCCATTACCAGGACAGTGACCAACATTGGTAATTCTGGGAACGCGCCCACGGGTCGGCTTAGGCGTCCAACCGGGTGAATTGGTCCTGGCGGTACTGCTCGACACAGGCGGCGCGCCGGATCTTGCCGCTCGTCGTGGTGGGAATCGACCCGGGCGATACCAGAACGAGGTCCCCGACATTCAACCCGTGCGCGTTGGATATCGCGGAGGTGACGTCGCTTTTGACCAAACTGAGCCGGTGCATCGCCTCCTCGTTGGAATCGCCTCGCTTCTTGAGCTCAATGATGGTGACCAGCTTCTCGGTACTGTTCAGCGGGACCGATATCGCCGCGACCCGACCACGTGTGATCTCTTGGATCGTCGCCTCAATGTCCTCGGGAAAGTGATTACGCCCATGGATGATCAGCAGATCCTTGATGCGGCCGACAATGAACAGCTCACCCTCGGAGATGAAACCCTGGTCGCCGGTTCTTAGCCAGGGTCCGTCAGGCGTGCCCGGCGAAGGGTCGACGAGCATTGCGCCGAAGCAGCGCTGCTCCTCCGGCGGTTTGCGCCAGTAGCCGTCGGCGACATTGGCGCCATGTACCCAGATCTCGCCGACCACGCCCTGAGGGCACTCGCGGTATGTGTCGGAGTCGACGATCCGCAGCGTGGGTGATCGTGGCACTTTGTATTTGACCAGCTCTGTGCCGGTCCCTGACGAACACCGCTGAACGCGGCCCGCGGACAGCTCCCCGAGATCGAAGTGAACCGCCTCCGATGATCCACTCCAGGTGCCAGCCGCCACGAAGACGGTTGCCTCCGCCAAGCCATATGAAGGACGCATCATATGGTCCCGAAAATTGAAGTGAGCAAACCGATCAACGAAGTGTTGCAATGTGGCCGGCTCGACACGTTCGGCACCGCTGATGATGCCCACCACCCCGCCGAGGTCTAGCCCGGCCAGGTCGCTGTCGGTTGTTTTGCGGGCGGCCAAGTCAAAGGCGAAGTTAGGCGCCGCTGACCACGTCGCAGGACTCCCGGCCAAAGATCGCATCCATCTGGCCGGCCTCTCCAAGAACGAAATCGGACTCGTCAGCTCGCCGCGAAAGCCGCCCAGGATTGGTGCGCAGACTCCCAGCACCAAACCCATGTCATGATAAAAGGGCAACCACGAAACAATCGTGGATGGGGGTTTAACGTGGGAGTCCGCGAAAAAGCTGCGCATCAGCTGCTCGAAATTCACCTGGAGGTTGCGGTGCGAGATCATCACCCCGGTTGGCAGTCGGGTCGAACCTGAGCTGTACTGCAAATACGCCGTGCTCGGCAAGTCGGCTGTCCGAACGCTTGTTCCGCCATCGACGTCCAGATTCATCGAATCGATTTCGACGATCTTTGGAACAGCGTCCAGGCGTGCTTGATCAACATATTCGGTGATATCTTCGGCGACCGCGGACGTTGTGAGAACAACTGAGGGCGACGTATCGGCAAGGACCGCACTTACACGCTCATCACGCGAGCCGCGGTGCGGCAACGGGAGCGGAACTGCGATAAGCCCAGCCTGCATGGATCCCAGGAATGCCGCAATGTAATCAAGGGACTGGGGAACCAGGATTACTGCCCTGTCTCCGACCGACCCATAAAGGTCGAGCTCGCGTGCCACATTTAGGGTTCGGCGGGATAACTGTGACCACGTGAGACTCTCGGGAACACCCGCCCAGTCGTCGTCGTAATTGGTAAAAGTGAACGCTACGTCATGGGGCCGCAGGCTGGCACGCCCGTGCAGCATGGCGAGAATAGATGGCGGAGACATAGGCGTCACATTACGTCCGTAATAACTCGTCGAATCCGTCGGCTCGGAGTCAGGCGCCGGCTTCGCCTGCGCCGTGCGACAACACGGACATGGCACCGGCCAGGATCTGCGAGAACGGGTCTGCGCCGCCGCCGAATGTCGCCTGGTTGGCCGGCGCAGTGACGGCCGCTGGGTCGAACCCATGCACCGGGTCCACCTGAACCGGAGCGGTCGCCGGGTCGTCGTTTCGCGCATAGCCCGCATTCACCCGGGGTGTCAGTATTGCGTCGAGCTTGTTCAGCGTGTCTTCCGGGATCCCGATGTAGGCCAGCGCCATGACAAGAGGAAGGTGCTTTTCCGGGACCATGATCGTGGTGTCTTTCGCGCCCCTGGAGTTGATCGTCGTTCTGATGTTCTGCGGCGGCACCATGCTCGCGTTCGTGAAGGCCACCGCGGTGTGACCGGTGGCGAGGCCCATGACCGTGTTGGCGAGAGCAAACAGGTTGTCCGGCCGGTCGGGGAAGTCCGCGATCGAGTCGTACGCAGCCACGAACCTGTTGGTGTCGTACTGGCTCTCGTATGGCGGCGGCATGGTGTAGTCGAGTGCGGGAACAACGCTGCCGACCGGGAACATGGCGGTCAGGAAACTCTGGCCGAAGGCGTGATGTCCGATCGGGTCGCCGAATGTGGCGAAGTTCAGTGTGTTCGGCGGGGGAGCGGTCGGGTCAGTCGCCAGTCGGGCCTGCGCGCCATCGACGACGAACCCACCCTCGGATAAGCCGATCGCCGTACCGGGGCGACCGGTGGTGCGAATCGCCGCGTCGAGGTTGTTTATTCCCTCGTCGACCGACTCGCCGACGCTGGGACCGTCCATACCCAGGCCCGGGAAGGATTCATCGATCTTGCCGATGCCGGGGAAGAGTCGCTCTAGCACGTGGCCCTGAACCTGCCCCGCCGGGTAGCGAACGATTTGTCGCTGCTGGCCGGGGAACCAGTCAGCGCCCTCCATGCGGATGTATTGGTCGTAGGGGATGCCGAGGACGTGAGCGCCGCCGAGGGCGTAGGCGGTCTGATCGCCAGGCGCCCCGGGACTCGGCGGCCCGCTGATGGGCGTGTCGTCGGCCGAGGCGGTTCCGAAACCGAAATATCCTGTGGCGCTGACAGTTACCAGCGCCGTAACTCCTGCGACTAGTTTCTTCATCCCTACTCCTGACCCCTCGGCTTCGTCTCGTAGTCTCACATACATCACTCGTGCGCGCGAACCCGTCCCGGCCACCAGTTCGCCCGCCCGACCAGCGCAGCCATGGCGGGCACCGTTACGGTGCGCACCAAGAAGGTATCCAGCAAGATTCCGACGCCGATCACGAAACCGCCCTGGACCACGGTGCTGATGCTGGAAAACAAGAGACCGAACATCGAGGCAGCGAAGATCAGACCCGCCGCAGTGATCACACCGCCGGTCGAACTCAGGGTGCGAATGACGCCGTAACGCATGCTGTGCGGAGACTCGTCACGCATTCGCGAGACGAGCAGCATGTTGTAATCGGCTCCGACCGCGACCAACACCACGAATGCTAGTGGGGGCACGCTCCAATGTAATTGCTGGCCGAGTATGAATTGAAATACCAGCGCGCCAATGCCCACCGCCGACAAATACGAAATCACCACGGAAGCAACTAGATACAGCGGCGCGACAACCGCACGCAGCAGCGCGATCAAGGTCAGTAGCACGACGATGAGGGTTACGGCGATGATGAACCGGATGTCGTGTTCGTAATAGTCGCGCGTGTCCCGCAGGCTGGCGGTGTATCCCGCCATCGATACCGTGGCGTCCGCCAATGCGGTATTCGGTTGGGCTCCCCGAGCGGTTCCACTGATTGCGTTGACCTGATCCATGGCTTCGGTGCTGAACGGACTGAGTTTGGTTTGAACCAAGTACCGCACCGAGTGGCCGTCTGGCGAAATGAATATCTTGGCGGCCTTGTTGAACTGCTCTAAGTGCAGCAGCTGGGACGGGATATTGAACCCGGCCATGGCCGGTTGCGCCGCGTCATGTTTCAGCGTCAGCAGAAACGCCGCCGACTCACTGAGCCCGGCACCCATCTGTTTGAGTTGGTCGACGAGTTGTGCCACCGCGTCAGCCACTTGCCGGCTCCCACCGGCGAATCGGGCTGCGCCATCTTGCAGGCTGTTCAGGTTTGCCTGCAGGCCACCGGGTTGGTCCATCCCCATGGAATGCAGCACCCTACTGACGTTCGCGAACGCACCACGCAGGCGGTCCATCGATGCGTTCAGGGTCTGCCTGTCTGGAAACGTCTGCAGTTGTCGAGCCAGATCATTGATCTGGTCGAGGTCCCCCTGATCGCGCGCACCGACCAGCCGCTCAAACTGCCCGCGGGTAGCGCTGCAGGACGAGTCGAGATCGCAGACCGGGTTGCCCTGCAGCGCCGTCAGAACCGGGAATATCCAGCCGAACATGTCCTTGGCGGCCGAAAAGTTCCAGCCCATGGAATTGCTGAGCGAGTTGACGGCGTCGACGAGCTTGGCTGCGGTGTCGACCTCCTTGACCAACGTGTCGCCACTGTACTGGGTTCTCATCGATGACGAAGCGTCGATCAGGCCCTGGATACCGATAACGAGCTGGCTGACTTGGCCTCGCATATCGCCGAGGTTGTCGGCCAGCGTGCCGGCCCCTTCGGCCAGCCGGTTGAAGTCATCGGTGTGGTCGTTGATCTCGTTTGACCCACTGGCCAGAAAGGTGCCGATAGCGCCCGCCTGATATGTGGCTCTGAATTGCTCTGGCACAGCTCCGGTGGGACGAGTGATGCCACTGACTGCAGCGATATTCGGCAGTTGGCTGACTCGGTCCGCCATTTGCTCCAAGTCTGCAAGGGCCTGCGGCGTGCGAAGGTCATGCGGTGATTGGATGAGGATGTACTCCGGAATGGACTGATTCACGGGGGAATGGCGATCCAGCGCGGCATACCCGATGGAGCTCGGTGCAGAAGACCGCAGGGCCTTGCGATCGTCGTAGTTGTAGCGCACCAAGCCGGCGCAGCTGGCCAGGATGATCAACACAAGCACACTGGCAACCAGATGGACCTTCGGCCGGCGCACAATGCGTATGCCCGAACGCCGCCAGAACCGAGTGGTCAGTTCGCGCCGTGGCTTGACCCAGCCGCGTGGCCCGGCGAGCACCAGAATCGCCGGCAGCAACGTCACCGCGGCGAGGAACGCCACGCCGATCCCAATCGCCGACGACGCTCCGACCGTTTTGAACACGCCCATTCGGGCGAAGCTTATGACGAGAAAAGTGATTCCGACGGTGGCGGCGGATGCCGTGATCACTTTTCCGATCGAGATCATTGCCCCCTTGACCGCCTGATCGAAATCCGCACCCAACCGCAAATGGTCGTGATAGCGGCTGATGAGAAAGACCGCGTAATCCGTTCCGGCGCCGGCCATTATCGCGCTCAGAAATATGATGGACTGGTTCGAGACGCCCGAGCCGGTCAGTTGGGAGAATCCAGCCACTACCGCCTGCGCGATCACCAGGGATATCCCGATCGTTACCAGCGGCAGCAGCATGGTGACCACGTTGCGGTAAATCACCAGCAGGACGATGAGCACCAGAACGGCGATCGCCAGCTCAATCGGAAGCCGATCCCGAGTGCCCGCGACCGTAAGGTCGGCGACGGTTGCCGCGGGGCCGGTGATATTTGCCGTCAGGGGCGTTCCGGCGACGGCGTGTTTGACGATGTCGCCGATCTGGTTGAAAGCGGCGTAAGACCGTGGAGTGCCCAACTCGCCCGCGACGCCGACCGGCAGCACCCAAGCTTTGTGGTCCTTGCTGGTCACGACCGAACGCAGGGGTGGCGTGCTGACGAAATCCTGCAACATCAAGACATCTCGCGTGTCATGGCGCAGCGCGTCCACCAGTTTGCGGTAAGCGGCTTCGTCGGCGGGGCCAAGCCCCTTGTCGTCGGTCAGGACCACCAGCAGGAGGTCTTCTGAGCCCGATTCGTGAAACGCCTCGGTCATCTTTCGAGCGGTGACGCTCGACGGTGCATCGCTGGGCAAGATGGCAAGCGGATGCTTCTGGGACATCTCGTTGAGGGATGGGAACGTCAGTGGTAGTGCGACCGCAATCGCGACCCAGAGCCCTATTACTACCCAGGGCCACCGCACCACAAAATCGGCTAGTCGTCGCATATCGCGCTCACCCCCGGTCGGCGCAGTCGTGCGCGCTCGCCGGCGACACTCGCCGACGCCCTGTCAAACCGCGCAATTTCGTACCGTGCCCGCCCGGAAATTGCGCATATTAGAAAAGCCCTAGCCATCGAATTGCTCCACGCTACGCGACGCGTCCCCAGTGCCCGCTATCAGCGACCCGCACGCACACGGACCTCATCGCCGCGATGTAACGGACAACTGATTTCTGGGCGACCGGGTTGTCGGGATACATGATCGCCATTACCGTGCCCTCCCCGTACCGAAATACATAGATCGTCAGTTGATATGAATACCGACCGTCAGAGTGGATTCCTATATTGTTCGCAAGACCCAGGTCGGCTGCTGCAAGGACGGCGTTGAGCGGAGCAGCGCCGCCATGGAAGAAGTTCGACACCGGGAAGTTTGGCTGTGGCCAGCTCAACCACGGCGCCAATTCCAGTACGCGGTAATACGGTACCTTCGCCATGTTCAGACCTGAATCGAAAGAAGCCTGCGCTGCCCACGCAGCATCGCCGAAAGAGGCCGCAGCAATTGGCACGGTGATCGGGACTAAGCCGGTAAACCAACCCTGCGTCATAAAATTGTCCGTAGTTCTGCGCGTATCCCTGGGAGTGAGGCCGTAATACGTGAGAGCGCCCGTAAACTCATACTCTACCAGGGCGTTGCAGGCGAACAAGCCGCCGACGAAGCGCGCGCCGGCCGCTGTGCAGGCTGACTCGAACCGCTCCGTCTGTTCTGCGTCCATCAGCAGCTCGGAGACCATGTCACTGTTACTCGGCTCCAACGGGTTACCCAGTGGGAGTGGGAATTCGGGAAAGCTACCATTGTTGTTCTCGGCGAAGTCAATCCATGCGCGTACCTCAGGCGAATCTACGGTTAACGTTGACGCGTACTGGCGCTCGCGGGCGCAGAAATCGTCAAAGCTGCCGGCATCGGGAAGCGCAAGGGGTTCACCGCCTCCGCTGAACGCCGCATACATTCCGTTGGCCTCAAGCATCGTTGCGCCAATCAAACTCGCGTCCCCGTGGACATGATCGATGGCGCCAAAGAAAGTGAAGTGACTCTCGTTTTGGACAATCCCGAAGGTGAAGCAGCCCCACTCCAGCGGATTCGGTATGGCCACGACATGAGCGCGTATTTCGTCAACCGTCATTTTGCCGTAATCGATCGGCGTGAATTCAATATCAGCAGGATCGCTGATGGTATGCTTTATGAACTCTCCATTACCGGTGTGGGCGAACCAACTGTGCAAGGTGTCATGCCGACGCAGGTATGCGTTGACAGCGTGATTCATGGCAGAAATATCACACTGGCCGGGTACTTCACAGGTAGTGATTAGTAGTCGCGAAAAGTCCAGCCCCGCGGCTGTCCGTTCGTAGTAATTACGAAGATGTTGGCCCTGCATGTAGCTGACCGGCACAGAACTGGCCGGCGCTTGTCGGGCCTTTTCCTGAGCTGCGGTCGTCGGGTGCCAGGAGATGACCGATCCTGGGGGCGGCGTCCAATCATCGAGTGAGCCGATCGTAATCTTCCCGATGCGCAAAACTTCGTCCTCCTCCGTGTGAACGGCTCCGATCCCGCCACGTTAGCAGCGAGATCAAGATAACCCTCCCAGCGGTCACTGTCGCCGGCGTGCGGGGACGGCGACGGAACGGCCCGGCGTGGGACGCAGACCGGCAGGCAATGCATGGCGATGATAGGGTCCCCGGAGCAGGCGCCCCATTTGCAATAGTGGCCGTCGGGAACGATGCTGGTGTGCAGCCGGGCCGCCCGCGGGGGGTCGAATCTTCACAGGCCCAGGCAGGGAAACAACCCCATGGCAGGGAGGACAACCGTATGGTATCCGTCGAAGATCTGGCGAAGCCGGCATCGGGTTTTGCGATAGTCGGCTACGCGGCGCGTTTCCCGGGCGCCGCGGACGCAAACGAATTCTGGCAGGTGCTGCGGGAAGGCCGGGATGCGATATCGGAGGTGCCCCAGGACCGGTGGGATGCCGACGAATTCTTCGACCCGGATCCCGATGCGCCCGGGAAGGTTGTGACTCGTCGGGCAGGTTTCGTCGATGACGTAACGGGGTTCGACGCGCCGTTCTTCGGTATGTCGACGCGCGAAGTCAATTCGATGGACCCGCAGCATCGGCTCTTGCTGGAGACGGCGTGGCGGGCGGTGGAGCATTCGGGCACCGCGCCAACGGCTTTGGCGAACACCAACACCGGTGTGTTCATCGGTTTAGCCACCAATGACTACCAGGGAATGGCAGCGGACCAGCTGACTTACCCCGAGATCGAAGCCTATCTGGCAGTCGGGACGTCGTATGCCGCAGCAGCGGGCCGGATCAGCTACCGGTTGGGGCTGCAGGGCCCGGCGGTCGCCGTTGACACGGCGTGCAGCTCGTCGTTGGTGGCAATCCATCAGGCATGCCAAGCGCTGCGCTTGGGGGAATGCGACCTCGCGCTGGCCGGCGGCGCCAACGTCCTGCTCACCCCAGCGACCATGATCACCTTTTCCCATGCGCACATGCTCGCGCCCGACGGCCGGTGCAAGACATTCGATGCGGCCGCGGACGGCTACGCGCGCGGCGAGGGTTGCGGTGTCATTGTCGTGAAGCGGCTTGAGGACGCGATCCGCGACGGCGACCGGATCCGGGCCGTGATCCGGGGCAGCGCGGTCAACCAGGATGGCGCATCGGGTGGTTTGACGGTGCCGAACGGCATCGCCCAGCAACGGGTTATCGCCGAGGCGCTGGAGCGCGCCGGCATCGCACCCGGCGACGTCGGATACCTGGAGGCACATGGGACCGGGACATCGCTGGGCGATCCGATCGAGGCCCAGGCCGCCGGTGCGGTGTTCGGCGTTGGCCGCGAGGCGAGCCGGCCGCTGTTGATCGGCTCGGCGAAGACGAATATCGGGCATCTGGAGGCAGCCGCGGGGATCGCCGGCGTGATCAAGGTCATCCTGTCGCTCGAGCACGAGACTTTGCCGAAACATCTGAACTTTCAAAATCCGTCGCCGCACATCCCCTGGGACCGGCTTGCGGTGCAGGTTGTCAAGGAGGCCACCCCCTGGGAACGCAACGGTGGGCCACGTATTGCGGGAGTCAGCGCGTTCGGGTTCGCCGGGACCAACGCGCACGTCATCCTCGAGGAAGCGCCTGATGAAGTAGGTCAGGTCGCTGTGGCGCCGGGCCCGGTCGACCAGCCCGGGGACCGACGGTTCAGCGTACTTCCGCTATCGGCGCGCACGCCCGCCGCATTGGCGCAGATCGCCGAGGATTACCGCGGCTGGTTGAGCGCGCATCCGGAGGCCGCCTTGGCGGACGTGTGCTTTACCGCCGGGGTGGGGCGAGCACACTTCGAGCACCGGGCCGCGTTGGTGGTCAATTCGAAGGAATCTGCCAGTGAGTTGCTCGGTGCGCTCGCGGACGACCGCCCGGCACCTGGTCTGGTGCGCGGAGTATCCGATGACACGCCGAAGACGGCGTGGCTGTTCACCGGTCAAGGCAGCCAGTACGCCGGCATGGCCCGGGAGCTGTTCGACACCGAGCCGGTGTTCGCCGAGACACTGACCCGGTGCGCGGCAGTGGTCGCTGACGTTCTCGAAAAACCATTGCTGGACGTTATTTTCGATGCGGATGGCCCAGACAACGAAGAGACGCTGCGGCAGACCTCCTACGCCCAGCCCGCCCTGTTCGCGGTGGAGATGGGCCTGGCCCGCCTCTGGCAGTCATGGGGCTTCGAACCCGACGTGGTGTTGGGCCACAGCGTCGGCCAGTATTCGGCGGCCTGCGTCGCGGGCGTGTTCAGCCTGGAGGACGGCGCGCTGCTGATGGCCGAGCGGGGCCGCCTTTTCGGCAGTTTGCCCGCGGGCGGTCGGATGGTCGCGGTGTTCACCGTCGCCGAGCGCGTCGAGAGCCTCACCGACGAGTTCCCAAGCCTGTCGGTTGCCGCCTACAACGGCGCTAACACCGTACTGTCGGGACCCCGGAATGATCTGGACCAAGCGGTGGCCCGGCTGACGGCCGACGGTGTCCGATGCGACTGGCTAGACACCAGCCACGCGTTCCATTCGGCGCTGCTCGATCCGATCCTCGACGAGTTCGAGTCCTATGCGAACCGGTTCAATTTCAGCCCGCCACAGAGAATTTTGGTGTGCAACCGCACCGGCGCCACGCTCGGGACGAGCGCGAAACTCGATTGGTCCTATTGGCGTCGTCACGCGCGCCAACCGGTGGAATTCGCCAAGAGCGTGCGGACGCTGGCCGATCTGAGTTGCAAAGTGCTCCTGGAAATCGGCCCGCAACCGGTGCTCACCGCCGCGGCACTGCGGGCATGGCCCGACCCGTCCACCGCACCGCGCGCGATCGCGTCGTTGCGTCGTAACACCGCCGACCACCGCCAGATCACCGAAGCCCTCGCTGACGCGTACGTCCTCGGCCACCTGCCCGACTTCGGCTCTGTCATAGGACCGGCGCGAAAGCTTGATCTGCCCACCTACCCGTTCGAGCATCGCCAGCACTGGTTCACAGAGAAGCGGGTCCCGCCCACCCAACAGGCCTCGAAGCAGAACGCAGCCGTGCGCACCGACGCCGTCCGACTTCTCGAGGACGGCCAGATCGAGGAACTCGCCGCGTTACTCGACGGTACGAGTGACAATCAGCAGACCGTAGAAATGCTGACAAAGCTTGCCGCACAACACAACCAACAACGTACAACGCGGTCCATCGCGGATGATCGCTACGAGGTTCGCTGGGAGAAATCCGCCGCTGGGATCTCAGGGGTCTCAGAAGGCGGCGAGGGATCTGCCTGGCTCCTCATCGGCGATGATTCCGACGCGGTTCAGCCGTTGGCCGATGCGCTCACCGCGCATGGGTACCGGCATCAGATTCTCGGGTTGCCGGTGACCGACGCGGACGAGGAACGGCTCGAAGCCACGTTGCTTGCTGCGGCGGCCGACGAACCGCCGCTACGGATCGTGCACTTCGCGGCCCTAGACGCCGACACCGCACCATCGATGCGGTCGCTGTTGCGGATGCAACACCGAGTGCTGGGTGGAACCCGCCGACTCTTCCGCGCCGCCGTCGCCGCAGAACTGCGCAGACCGATCTGGGTGGTAACCCGTGGCGCACAACGAGTCACTGACACAGACTCCGTGTCACCGGATCAGAGTTGCCTCTGGGGATTCGCTCGCGCCGCGTCGCTGGAGCATCCGCAAGTGTGGGGCGGACTGGCAGACTTGTCAGAAGGCAGGGAAAACGAAGCCGACGAGTGGTCGCGGTTGATCAAGGTGGCGGCAGCACCGTCCGGCTCGGCCGGTATGGAAGACCAGATCGCGCTGCGTGGTCAAGACGCCTATGTTCCCCGGCTGGTTCGACGAATCGGGCGGCCGACCGCTACCCCGCTGGCATTGCGTGCCGACGCAACGTATCTGGTGACCGGGGGGCTGGGTTCGGTCGGACTGGAAATCGCCGGATACCTGGCCGCGCACGGCGCCCGGCATCTGATGCTGACCGGCCGACGCTCACCCAGCGATGCGGTGCAAGGGCGCATCGATGCGTTGCGCGAACAGCACGGCTGCGAATTCCGGGTTGTCGCGGCCGATGTCGCCAATGCGCACGAGGTCGAGCGCCTGTTATCCACTGTGCAGGCCGAACTGCCGCCGGTGGCCGGCATCGTCCATGCCGCCGGTGAGATCGGTACCACCCCGCTGCGCGATCTCGAGGACGCCGAAGTAGATCGAGTGTTCGCCGGGAAGGTCTGGGGTGCATGGCATTTGAGCGAAGCTGCTGCGGATCTGGAGCTGGACTTCTTCCTTAGCACCTCCTCGATCGCTTCGGTGTGGGGCGGATTCGGTCAGACCGCCTATGGCGCGGCCAACGCCTTCCTCGACGGGCTGGCCTGGCGGCTGCGCGAACAGGGAGTCGTGGGGATCAGCGTTAATTTCGGTCCCTGGTCGGCGGGCATGGCCAACGCGGAGGCCCGTGCTCGACTGGATCAGCGCGGGGTCCGGACGCTGTCGCCCGCCGATGCATTGGCGGGGATGGCTGACCTCATGTCTGCTTCTTCGGTACAAGGCACTGTGGCCCGTATCGACTGGGCCCGCTTCCTGCCGCTCTACCAGCAAGCGGGTCGGCGCTCGTTCTTGGCGGAGTTGGAGCGCGAAGTGCCTGATTTGGCGCCGACACTTACGCCGGCTGGGAAGACCCAGCTGGTCGAGCAGCTCACCCAGGCCCCGGTGCAGCGGCGTAAGAAACTTGTCGCCGATTATCTGCGCCAGGCAGTGGCGGAGGTGACGCGGGTCGATGCCGCGGAGATCCGCGAGGACGCCGGATTTTTCGATCTCGGCATGGATTCGCTGATGGCGGTCGAATTGCGCCGCCGCCTGGAGCAAGCAGTGGGCCAGGAGTTGCCGGCGACTCTGGCGATGGACTACCCCCGTCTGTCCGAAGTGGGTGATTACCTACTGGGCGACGTGCTCGGGCTCAGCGAGCAAGCGGATGCCAAAGCCGGGCCCCCGCCAGCCGCGGTAGCGACGACACGCACCGACGAGCCGATTGCGATCGTCGCGGTGGCGTGCCGTTTTCCTGGCGCGCCCGATCCCGAGGCTTTCTGGGATGTGTTGTCCGGCGGTGTCGATGCGATCCGGGAAGTGCCAGATGATCGATTCGACATCGACGAGTTTTACGACCCGGATCCAGAGACTCCAGGCAAGATCTACAGCCGCTTCGGTGGATTCCTCGACGGAATCGACGGATTCGATCCGGAATTCTTCGGTATTTCCCCGCGCGAGGCTGTGTGGATCGATCCGCAGCAGCGGCTGATGCTGGAAACTGCGTGGGAGGGCTTGGAACGCGCCGGGTATTCCCCAGGGGCGTTGCGCGGCAGCCGAAGCGGCATTTTCGTCGGGGTGGCCACCAACGAGTATTCGCACCTGCTGTCCGCGCAATCGGTCGAGAAGATCGAGCCGCACTTCATCACAGGCAATGCGCTCAATGCCATTTCGGGTCGGGTTGCCTTTGCGCTCGGGCTCGAAGGGCCGGCGGTTGCTGTCGATACCGCGTGCAGCTCGTCGTTGGTGGCCGTTCATCAGGCCTGCCAGGCATTGCACTCCGGTGACTGCGATTTGGCGTTGGCCGGTGGCGTGAACGTCTTGCTGAGTCCGGTGTCCACCATCGCCGCATCGCGCGCCAGGATGCTTTCCCCCGATGGCCGATGCAAGACCTTCGACGCCTCCGCCGACGGCTATGTGCGCAGTGAAGGCTGCGGCATTCTGGTGCTCAGGAGGCTCAGCGACGCGGTGCGCGACGGCGATCGGATTTGCGCGGTCATCCCGGCCAGCGCGGTCAATCAGGACGGCGCTTCCAGTGGTTTGACGGTGCCCAACGGGGGCGCGCAGCAACGGCTTATCACCACGGCGCTGGCTCGCGCGGGTCTGGCCGGCGGCGATGTCGACTACCTCGAGGCGCACGGGACCGGCACCGCGCTGGGTGATCCGATCGAAGTGCAGGCGGCCGGGGCCGTCTATGGCGACGGTCGTGACGCGGACCGGCCATTGCTGATCGGGTCGGTGAAGACCAACATCGGCCACCTCGAGTCGGCATCGGGGGTCGCCGGCCTGATCAAAGTCGTGCTGTCGCTACAGCACGAAGTGCTGCCGCAGAGCCTGCACTTCGAGACACCGTCGCCACATATCCCGTGGGACTCGCTGCCGGTGCGGGTGGTGGACAAGGCGATTCCGTGGCAAGCGAACGGCAGGCCGCGACGTGCCGGCGTAAGTTCGTTCGGGTTTACCGGCACCAACGCACACGTGCTGATCGAGGAGGCGCCAACACAATCGGCGACTGCGGACGAATACTCCACAGGCGACATCTTGGCCGACGTCAACGTGGGATCGGAGGCGGAAACTCAAGATGAGCCGGTCGGCGTGCTGTCGCTGTCCGCACGCTCACCGCAGGCGCTGGCGGAGTTGGCGCAGCGATATGGGCACTGGCTGAACGCCCACCCCAAGGTCGACATCGCTGACGTGTGCCTCACGGCGGGAGCAGGGCGTTCGCATTTCGAACACCGCGCCGGGCTGGTCGTCGATTCGGTTCAGAGCGCGCGCGAGCTGCTGGCCGAGCTGGCCGAGAACCGGATCCGACCGGGAGTGGTACGCGGCGAGTGCACGGACCCGCCGACGACGGCGTGGTTGTTCACCGGGCAGGGCAGCCAGTACCCGGGGATGGCACGCGAGTTGTTCCACGCTGAGCCGGTTTTCGCCGACACCGTGAAGCGATGCGCAGAAGCGGTCGACGGGACGCTGTCGCGTCCGTTGCTGGAAGTGCTGTTCGGGACTGACCGGGACGCCGGCGCCGAAGCCGGAAAAGCACTGCGGCACACCTCTTTTGCACAGCCCGCACTTTTCGCCATCGAGATGGGCCTGGCCCGGCTGTGGCAGTCGTGGGGCGTCGAGCCCGACGTGGTGCTGGGGCACAGCGTGGGCCAGTACGCGGCGGCGTGTGTGGCCGGCGTTTTCAGCCTCGAGGACGGAGCACGGCTGATGGCCGAGCGCGGCCGGCTGTTTGGCAGTCTGCCCGACGGTGGCCGAATGGTGGCGGTGTTCGCCGACGCCAAATACGTCGAGGAGATCGCCAACGAGGTCCCCCGGGTGTCGGTTGCCGCCTACAACGGCCCCAACACGGTGCTGTCGGGTCCCGGTGAGGAACTAGAGCAGATCGTCGCCAGGGGCGGTAGTGACGGGATCCGTTGCAGCTGGCTGGAAACCAGCCACGCGTTCCATTCGGAGTTGCTGGAGCCCGTGCTCGGCGAATTCGAGTCGTACGCAGCGCGATTGAAGTTCGCTGTGCCGACGATGCCGTTGGTGTGCAACCGGACCGGCACCGTTCTCAGGGCGGAAACGCCGCTCGACGCACAGTATTGGCGACGGCATTCCCGCCAGCCCGTGCAGTTCGCAGAAAGCGTGCGCACCGTGGCGGCGCTGGGGTGCTCGGTGTTGATGGAGATCGGTCCGCAACCGGTGCTGACCGGGGCCGCGGTGCAGGTCTGGCCGGAACATCTGGCCGCACCGCGTGCGATCGTTTCCCTCCGCAAGGGCATCGGCGACCGGCGCCAGATCGCCGAAGCACTGGCCGCGACTTACGTCAGCGGGCATCGGCCCAAATTCGCTGCGCTGCATCGTCAACCTCGACGCAGACTCGAACTGCCCACCTATCCGTTTCAGCACCGTCGCTTCTGGCCCAAGACTTCCGGTGTCGCCGGCATCGATGATCAGGGCGCTGCCGCGTCCGGCCTGCTGGGTAGTGCAAAGGATCTCGCTTCCGGCGACACGGTCTACACCAGCCGGCTGTCGGTCAAGTCGCAGCCGTGGCTAGCCGATCACGTCATCTATGGCACCGTTGTCGTCCCGGGGGCGACATATGCGGCGATGGCCCTGGCCGCCGTCGGGCCGCCGGGGCGGGTGCAAAACGTCTATTTTTATGAGCCGATCATCCTGCCCGAGAAGGCTTCTCGCGAAGTCCAACTGAGCATGCATCCGCTGGAGGATGGGGGCGGCTGGAGCTTCCGGGTGGACAGCCGCCCATATGGCGTCCCTGATGCTGAATGGTCGTTGAACGCCGATGGCACGGTTGCGACCGGTCTCGCCGATGAGCCTGTCGAGCCGGAGCCCGATCCGCCGGAGTCCATCGAAACCGTCATCGAGCGGTTGGACCGCAGTCGTCCACAGTACCTGTTCGAGACCTTCGCCGAGAAGGAGCTGGAATGGGGGACTACCTGGTCAACGTCCCTCAAATCGCTGTGGGTCGGCGACGGCGAGGCGATCGGCGATATCACGGTCGGCGAAGAACTCGCCGAACACCTCGGAACCGAGCCGATGCATCCGGTACTGCTCGATCTGTGCACCGGAGTCGTCTTCCCGGCGTTCCCGGCGCTTACGGCTGCGGAACGAGCGATGACCGATCTGTTCTTGCCATTGCGGTACGGGCGGGTGGAGCTGCGGGAGAAAATGCCTCGGCGGTTTTATTGCCGCGGGACGTGGCGTGTCAGCCCCCTCGACAGCGAAACCCAAGTCTTCGATATCGATTTCGTCGATCGGGATGGTCGCCACCTGGGCGGGATCCACGAGTTCACGGTCAAACGCGCGCCCCGCGAGGCGTTGTTGCGTGGGCTCGGCGGCGATGCCACCCGGCTGCTGTACACCCTCGGCTGGCACGAGGTGCCGCCGCAGCCATCGAACGGTGATGGCGAGGGCGCCGGAAACGTAAACGGCACCTGGCTGGTTGCCGGATTCGACCAACTGGCGGCCGACCTGCCGGGCTGCATTTCTTTCGACCGCAATACGGATCCGGAGCTCTTGGGTCAGCTGTTGGCTCAGGCTCATGACCGGGGCGTGCCGTTCGCCGGCATCGTCTGGCGCAGTTCGGGACCGAGTGCGGAAGAGTCGAGCGCTGAATCTGCCGCGCGCCTGGAAACCGAAATCGCCCATCTGCTCAGCGCGGTGCATACCCTGGAGGCCACTGATGACTCGGCGGCGGTCAAACTTCCCGGTGGTCTGTGGATCATCACTGAACGGGCCGTGGCGACCGAACCCGGCGAGCCGGTCGACCCGGTGCAGGCGGCGCTGTGGGGACTCGGGCGCACCATCGTCAACGAGGAACCGGTCATGCGCTGCAGGCTGGTCGACTCCGACGGATCAGAGCAGGCCGTGCACGCGCTGGCCGGTCTTCTCAGCACTCCGGTCGATGAACCCGAACTCGCTGTGCGGCAAGGAAAGTTGTTGGCGTCCCGGTTACTGCCCTGGGCGCGGGGTGGTCACCTGGCGGTTCCGCGTGGAACAGATTACGTGCTGGCGCCCACTGAACGCGGCGCGATCGACAACCTGCGTCTGATCGAGGCGGAGGTGTCGCCGCCGGCCGAGGGCCTTGTGCAGGTCCGGGTGGAGGCCGGCGGTTTGAACTTCCGGGAGGTGCTCAATGTGTTGGGCCTTTACCCGGGCGATCCGGGCCCGCTCGGCGGCGACTTCGCCGGCATCGTCACCCAGTTAGGTAGTGGCGTCACCGGACTCGAGGTCGGCCAACGCGTCTATGGCTTCATGCAGGGCGCGTTCGCCAGCCGGTTCAATGTGCCGGTTCAGTTGCTGGCGCCGTTGCCCGACGGGCTCAGCGCGGTGGCCGCGGCCACCATTCCGGCTGCGGCACTCACGACGCGGCTCGCGTTCGACTGGGCGCAGCTGAAGCCCGGTGACCGTGTGCTCATTCACGCCGCAAGCGGTGGTGTCGGATTGGCCGCGATCCAGATGGCGCAACGCCAAGGTGCGATTGTCTTCGCCACGGCAAGCACGTACAAACGCGCGACCCTGCGCAAGCTGGGTGTGGAATATGTCTACGATTCGCGCAATATGGATTTCGCCGACCAGATCCTTGCCGATACCGACGGTGCCGGCGTCGACGTGGTGGTCAACAGCCTGACCCACGAGGGATTTATCGAGGCAACGGTACGGGCCACCGCCCAGAATGGCCGTTTCGTCGAGATCGCCAAGCGAGACATCTGGACTCCGGAGCAGATGGCGGCGGCCCGTCCCGATATCGCCTACGAGATCGTCGCGTTGGACATGACAAGCATGCAAGACCCCGACCGCATTCGTGGCTTGCTGGATGAGGTGTCGGACGGGTTGGCCACGGGCGAGTGGACGCCACTGCCCGCCGAGATCTACCCGCTCACTGAGGCGAAGACGGCGTTTCGCCGCATGCAGCAAGCGCGGCATATCGGGAAGATCGTCCTGCAAATGCCGAACCCATTACAGCTGCGAGGCGACCGGAGCTACCTGATCACTGGGGGGCTCGGCGCCATCGGCCTGCACACCGCGTCGTATCTAGCCCAACTCGGGGCCGGTGACATCGTGCTGACCAGTCGCCGTGCACCCGATGCGCAGGCGCAGCGGGCAATTGAGGACATCACCGAGCGCTACCGGTGCGGGATCCATACCTTCGCGGCCGATGTCGGCGACGAGGCGCAAGTCGAAAATCTACTGCAGCGGATCCGCGCGGAATTGCCTCCGCTCGCGGGAGTGGCGCATTTGGCCGGCGTGCTCGACGACGCGCTGCTGTCACGGCAGACCCTGGAGCGGTTCTGGACGACGTTGGCGCCCAAGGCGTTCGGTGCGATGTACTTAGACCGGTTGACGAAGGACGACGACCTCGACTTCTTCATCGTGTCCTCCTCGGTGTCCAGCTTGCTTGGCTCACCCGGTCAGGCTAACTACTCGACCGCCAATGCGTTGCTCGATGGACTGGTCGCGGATCGAAAGGCGCGCGGCCTGCCGGCAACCGGGATCAACTTTGGTCCCTGGGCGCAGGGGGGCATGGCGTCTTCGGAGGCCGCGCGCGCCAATATCGGTGCGCAAGGCCTCATTCCGCTGGAACCGACGGCGGCCCTGGGCGCGCTCGCGGAGGTTGTCGCCACCGGGACGGGGCAGGCAACCGTCATCAAGGCCAACTGGCAACGTGTCGCCAAGCTGCTGGGCGGTGCGCGTCCGCCGATACTCGACCTGGTGTTGCCAAGTGCTGTCTCGGAGGCGACCGGCGACAGTGAGATGCTCAAGCAGTTGCAGGAGATACCGGCCGCGCAGCGCGCCGGTTTCATTACCGAATTCCTGCAGCGCGAAGTGCAGGGTTTCTTGCGGCTCGCGCAACCGCCGGCCGCAACCAGTCGGTTCTTGGACCTGGGGACGGATTCACTGATGGCGGTCGAACTCCGCAACCGGCTGCACAGCCAGTTCGGCGGCGCCTTCACGATCAGCGCTACCGCGGTATTCGACTACCCGACGATCGGCGGGCTCGGCGAGTACCTGGCCGGCCAGATGCCGGAGCTGGCCGCACAGTCGGGTCCACAGTCTAAAGACGCAGAATCCGTCGAGGTGCCCGCGCCTACCTGATCGAACAAATAACGAGATGGGCCGTAGCTCAGTCTTGTAGTCGGACCAAGCCGTAGTCGGTGATGTGGTCGATCAGCACCCCCAAGTGATCCTGCGAGGATCCCAGGGTTTGCTCGATCGCGGTGAGCCGGGCCGCGTAGTGGCTGACCGGATACTCCACGGTGATGCCGATGCCGCCGTGCATCT
>NZ_JBKQTQ010000190.1:0-9961 GCF_052143115.1 Mycobacterium sp. | reverse complement strand
CGATCGAAGACGAACCCGGTGTCGACCTGTCCAAGCTGGCCCGCCCGACGTCAACCTGGACGTACATGGTGCACGACAACCCGCTGGCCGACGACTCGCTTTCCGCGCTGAGCCTGCCCGGCATCTTCCGCTGAGGCTGCCGGCCACCTTCCGATAAGGTCACGCGTCATGAACCGCGCCGGCGACGATGCAAAGCGCAGCGATGAGGAGGAGCGGCGCTCATGAGCCAGGGGCCCCCAGACAACCGGCTCCTCACGGTGCCCAATGTGCTGAGCGGGATCCGTCTGGTGCTGATCCCGGTCTTCGTGTACCTGCTGCTGGTTGCCCATGCCAACGCCTGGGCGGTGGCAGTCTTGATGTTCAGCGGCGCATCGGACTGGGCCGATGGGAAGATCGCCCGACTGCTGAACCAGTCCTCGAAACTGGGGGCGTTGCTCGATCCGGCGGTCGACCGGCTCTACATGGTGACCGTTCCGATCGCGTTGGGGCTGCGCGGCATCATCCCGTGGTGGATCATCGCCGTGTTGTTGGCACGGGATGTGCTACTGGCCGCGGAGTTGCCGCTGCTGCGCACCCGCGGGTTCACCGCACTGCCGGTGCTTTACATCGGCAAAGCCGCGACTTTTGCGCTGATGTCCGCGTTTCCGCTGATCCTGCTGGGCCAGTGGGACGCGTTGTGGAGTCGGGTCGTGTTGGCCTGCGGCTGGGCTTTTCTGATCTGGGGCACGTACTTCTACCTGTGGTCGTTCGTGTTGTACGCGGTGCAGGTGGTGTTGGTGATGCGCCGGCTGCCCCCGGTGCGGGCCGGCCGCGGAAAGCCGCTGGCGAGTAGGGCAGATGTCGATGGCTGAACAGGCGCTCGGCGGCTACGACCCGTACGCGGGCCTCAGCGCCCACGAAGCGGGGCGACCACAGTTCATCCCGGTGCCGTCGTTGCTGCGTGCGCTGCTCTCCGAGCACCTGGATCCCGGTTACGCCGCCGCGGCAGCCAAACGCGACCACGCCGCCGAGCCGCCGACCGGTCGGGCCCGTGTTGGGAACTGGGTCTGGCAAGCGTTGGCGGCGTTGCTGGTGGCCACGGTGTTCGCCGCCGCCGTTGCCCAGGCTCGGCTGGTCGCGCCGGGGGTCAGCGCGGCCCAACGAGTCCTGGCGAGCAGCGTGCGTTCAGAGGAGGCGGCCACCAGCGACTTAACGGCACGCCGGAATGCGCTGACGGCGCAACGTGATGACGTTCAGCGGCGGGCGTTGGCCGAGGACGCCGAGGGCCAGCGGCTGCTGGCCAACCTCGACCGGCTCAGCCTGGCCGCCGCGAGCACCCCGGTCACCGGCCCGGGTCTGAGCGTGACGGTGACCGACCCCGGCCTGGCCCCGAATCTTTCCGACGTGTCCAAGCAGCGGGTAGCCGGCAGTCGGCAGATCATCCTCGACCGGGACCTGCAGCTGGTGGTCAATTCGTTGTGGGCCAGCGGCGCTGAAGCGATCTCTGTCGGCGGCGTGCGGATCGGGCCTAACGTGACCATCAGGCAGGCGGGCGGCGCGATATTGGTTGACAATAATCCGATCAGCAGCCCTTACACGGTCCTAGCCGTCGGACCCCCGCATTCCATGCAGGATGTTTTCGACGGCAGCCCCGGCCTGCGCCGGTTGCGCCTCTTGGAGACGTCTTACGGCGTCGGCGTCGGCGTCAGCGCCCGCGACGGCCTCACCCTGCCCGCCGGGGCGGTCCGAGATGTCAAGTTCGCCAAAAAGATCGGGTCCTAGTGGTGAAATTTCCAATGGCACGACGCGCAGCGTCGAAACTGCCGGTGAGGAGAGCGGAGCACCGATGATCGGTATTGCGGCGCTGGTCGTCGGGATCGTGCTGGGCTTGGTGTTTCATCCCAGCGTGCCGGAGGTCATCCAGCCGTACTTGCCGATCGCGGTGGTCGCGGCGCTCGACGCGGTGTTCGGCGGGCTGCGAGCCTATCTGGAGCGGATTTTCGACCCGAAGGTTTTCGTGGTGTCGTTCGTGTTCAATGTCTTGGTGGCCGCCCTGATCGTCTATGTCGGCGACCAGTTGGGCGTTGGCACACAATTGTCGACGGCGATCATCGTCGTGCTCGGCATCCGCATCTTCGGTAACGCCGCGGCGCTGCGGCGCCGGCTATTCGGGGCTTAACGGGCATGAGACCGACATGAGCGACCCCAATTCTGAAGGCGCGCCGCAGGACAACGAGTCCGAGTCCAAAGCCGACGAGACCGCGGTACAGCCGGAGCAGCAGGAACATGGCCCCGCCGACCCCGCCCAGCACGGCCGGCATGAACTGCAGCCGCACCAGCCACACCCCGAGATAGGTGAGCTGCGCCCACGTGGATTTCTCGGCATGCTGCGGCGCGGCCTGGCGGTCTTCGGCACGCTGGCGGTCTTGCTGTGCCTGCTGCTGGGAGTCGCCATCGCCACCCAAGTCCACCAGAACAGTTCCGGTGACTCGTTGGATACCGCCCGTCCGGCGGACCTGCTGGTGCTGTTGGACTCACTGCGTCAACGTGAGGCGACGCTGAGCACAGAAGTCGCGGAGTTACAGCGCACGTTGTCTGCGCTGCAGGCATCAGGCAGCAGCGACCAGACCGCCATCCAGAATGCCCAGGCCCGGCTCGCCGCGCTGTCGATCCTGATCGGCACCGTCGGGGCCACCGGTCCGGGCGTCACAGTGCGAATCGAGGACCCCGGACCAGGTGTGGCACCCGAGGCGATGCTCGACGTGATCAACGAATTACGGGCGGCCGGGGCCGAGGCGATCCAGATCGGCGACGGCCACCAAGCGGTGCGAGCCGGTGTCGACACCTGGATCGTCGGAGCTCCCGGCACCCTGACCGTCGACGGCAAAACCCTCATGCCACCGTATTCGGTTCTGGCCATTGGTGATCCACCAACGCTCGCGGCGGCGATGAACATTCCGGGCGGCGCGGTGGACAGCGTCAAACGTGTCGGTGGCACCATGTCGGTCCAACAGGGCGACAAAGTGGACATCACCGTCTTGCGACAACCAAAACCGCGCCAATACGCTCAGCCAGTCAAGTGAGTAACCGACGAAGACAGGAACACCGTGAGCGAAATTCCGCCTGATTTGCACTACACCGCCGAACACGAGTGGATTCGCCGTACCGGAGACAACACCGTTCGGGTAGGGATCACGGACTTCGCGCAGTCGGCGCTTGGCGACGTGGTGTTTGTGCAGCTGCCCGACGTGGGTACCGAGGTGACCGCGGGGGAGTCCTTCGGCGAGGTGGAGTCGACCAAGTCGGTGTCGGACTTGTTCGCACCCGTTTCGGCGAAAGTCGTTGCCGTCAATGGCGATCTGGATGGCAACTCGCAGCTGGTCAATTCCGATCCCTACGGCGCCGGCTGGCTGATCGACCTCGAAGTCGACGGTGGGTCCTTCGAGCAGGACTTCGCGGCGCTGCTGGACGCCGAGGCCTACCGCGCCACCCTGGCCGAATGACCCTTGTTATCGTTCCCTGCGCCGCCGACGCGCCGCGCCCGGGGAGATGCACGCGCCGATCCGGCGGGGGACGGCACATTGGGGTCCCGTGCGCGGTACGGTCGACACATCGACGGTCAAGGTGGGTGGGAAACCGGTCGAGCGGGCCCAACCAGACAAGGCAGCAGCGGCCAGTGAGGAGCAGCGGGTGACGGAGAAGGACAACGACCAGACCCCTGACGAAGTCACCGCGGAGACGACATCGGTCTTCCGCGCCGACTTCCTCAACGAACTGGACGCTCCCGCCCAATCGGGCACGGAGACCGCCGTCTCAGGCGTCGAGGGACTTCCGCTCGGTTCGGCGTTGCTGGTCGTCAAACGGGGACCGAACGCGGGCTCTCGCTTCCTGCTCGACCAGCCGACCACCTCGGCCGGCCGGCATCCCGACAGCGATATCTTCCTCGACGACGTCACGGTCAGCAGGCGGCACGCGGAATTCCGGTTGGAAACCGACGAGTTCCAAGTCGTGGACGTCGGCAGCCTCAACGGCACATACGTCAACCGGGAGCCCGTCGATTCGGCTGTCCTGGCAAACGGCGACGAGGTTCAGATCGGAAAATTTCGCCTGGTGTTCTTGACCGGTCCCAAGGCCGGTGACGACAACGGAGGGCCCGGAAGCTAGTGACCGCGCCGGAGACCCCCGCGCTGGCCGGGATGTCGATCGGAGCGGTCCTCGACCTGCTACGGCCAGACTTTCCGGACGTGACGATCTCCAAGATTCGGTTCTTGGAGGCCGAGGGTCTCGTCACGCCGCAGCGGGCGGCATCGGGCTATCGCCGATTCACCGCCTATGACTGCGCACGACTGCGCTTCATCCTGACGGCTCAGCGGGACCAGTACCTACCGCTGAAGGTGATCAAAGCGCAGCTAGACGCCCAGCCCGATGGCGAGTTGCCGCTCGCCGGATCGCCTTATCGGGTACCGCGATTGGTGTCCGTCGGGAGTCCGGAGCCGGGTCAATCGGGGTCGGATCCGGCGGCGGTGGCGCCCACCCGCATCCGGCTGAGCCGCGAAGATCTGCTCGAGCGCTCGGGGGTGGATCCCGAGCTGTTGGCGGCGCTGCTCAAGGCGGGGGTGATCACCACCGGACCGGGGAGTTTCTTCGACGAGCATGCGGTGGTGATCCTGGAGTGCGCCCGGGCGCTCGCCGAGTATGGGGTCGAACCACGTCACCTGAGGGCATTCCGCTCGGCGGCTGACCGGCAGTCCGACCTGATCGCGCAAATCGCCGGTCCGCTTGTCAAGGCGGGCAAGACCGGCGCCCGTGACCGCGCCGACGACCTGGCGCGGGAAGTCGCCGCGCTGGCAATCACATTGCACACGTCGTTGATCAAGTCGGCAGTGCGCGACGTTCTGCACCGCTGAAGGACTAGACTTCGTTCGACAGCTTGTGTTCGGCGGCTTGGTCTTCCCACCGCGACGTCGGGCCAGGTCTGAAACGGACAGGGCAGCACGTGCGGAGGGCAGACACAGATGGGTGAAGTTCGCGTTGTCGGCATTCGCGTCGAGCAGCCGCAGAACCAGCCGGTCCTGTTGCTGCGCGAGGCCAACGGTGACCGGTACCTGCCGATCTGGATCGGCCAATCCGAGGCCGCGGCGATCGCGCTTGAGCAGCAGGGAGTCGAGCCGCCGCGCCCGTTGACGCACGACCTGATCCGGGATCTCATTGCCGCGCTTGGCCATTCGCTGAAAGAAGTGCGGATTGTCGACTTGCAAGAAGGCACCTTCTACGCCGATCTGATCTTCGACCGCAACATCACCGTCTCGGCGCGGCCGTCGGACTCGGTTGCCATCGCTTTGCGGGTCGGCGTGCCGATCTACGTCGAGGAGGCGGTTCTCGCGGAGGCGGGCCTACTGATTCCCGACGAGAGCGACGAGGAGCCCTCCACCGCCGTCCGAGAAGACGAGGTGGAGAAGTTCAAAGAGTTTTTGGACAGCGTTTCGCCCGACGACTTCAAAGCCACCTAACGCGGTGACGATGCGCGCCGCGACGGCGCGTGACGAGGCGGGTAATTCAGCACGTCAGCAACCTGGTCGACGCGTGTTGTGTCGCACCGGCGCCGGGGGCGGCAACATCACGGATGCGTCTCATCTGCGAGCTCGACCTCGACACGCCCGTCGGATGGCTGCGAGTCACCGTGAAGGCGGCCATACTTTGATCTCGATGTGATTAGTTCTACGAACACCACAGCGTGTCGAAAAGCGTATGCTCACAAGCACTCGGCTGAGCAATCGCGGCTACCGACAGCCCGTAACGAGCGTGATCGGCGAGAGGAAGCACCGTGGGAGACCAACCACGTCACGACCAATTGGACCTCGAGTCCGTCACCGCGATCGACGACACCGCAGCAACCCGCCCCGATCAGGCCGTCCGCGCGCCGAGCGAACCCGTGCAAGCCGGCTTGTTCCCCGACGACTCGGTGCCCGACGAATTGGTCGGCTATCGGGGCCCGAGTGCGTGCCAAATCGCCGGCATCACTTACCGCCAGTTGGACTATTGGGCGCGCACGTCGCTGGTAGTGCCGTCGATTCGCAGCGCCGCGGGGTCAGGCAGCCAACGGCTGTATTCGTTCAAGGACATCCTCGTTCTCAAGATCGTGAAGCGGTTGCTGGACACCGGCATTTCGTTGCACAACATCCGGGTCGCTGTCGACCATCTGCGCCAGCGCGGTGTGCAGGACCTGGCCAACATCACGCTGTTCTCCGACGGCACCACGGTCTATGAGTGCACCTCGGCCGAAGAGGTCGTCGACCTGCTGCAGGGCGGGCAGGGTGTCTTCGGCATCGCCGTCTCCGGAGCGATGCGCGAGTTGACCGGCGCTATTGCGGACTTCCCCGGCGAACGCGCCGACGACGGCGAGTCGATTGCCGCCCCGGAGGACGAGCTGGCCTCCCGCCGGAAGCACCGCGACCGCAAGATCGGCTGACCTGGGCCGTTCACCTCGCTCGACGCCGACCGCTGTGCGCGCGGCGACGAGTAGGTAAAATCGGCACTGCATCGCCCTTGCGCGGGAGAGTTCCGTGGCTGCCAGCCACGGACGCCGAAGGAGCAACACCTCTCCGTCAACCTCTCAGGCACCCGGACCGCGCCAGACCCCGATGCCTCTGGAAAGCGGTGGCCCGGCATTTGGGTCGCCCGCCCATGGGGAAAGACATCACGCCGCCGCGGATGTCGAATCTCTCAGGCGCCCGGTTCGGGTAGACGACAGAGGGAGAGGAACGCACAACACAGCCCGGCGACGATGCAGACCGCGAAGCGTCTGAGGAGCAGCCGGGCAAAGCAACAGGTGCGGTTCCGCCTCACGTCAGGAGTCCCCGAGTGTCCGACTACACCAACCCGCTTTTCGCCGACCGGCACATCGGCCCGGACAGCGATGCCGTCGCGGCCATGCTCGAGGTCATCGGTGTCGACTCGCTGGAAGAATTGGCGCGTCGCGCGGTACCCGCCGGGATTCTCGACAAGGTCACCGACACCGGCGCCGCGCCCGGCCTGGATCAGCTGCCCCCGCCGGCCAGTGAGGCCCAGGCACTGGCCGAGCTGCGGGCACTGGCCGACGCCAACACGGTCGGGGTGTCGATGATCGGGCAGGGTTACTACAACACGCTCACGCCGCCGGTGTTGCTGCGCAACATCATGGAGAACCCGGCCTGGTACACCGCCTACACGCCATACCAGCCGGAGATCAGCCAGGGCCGGCTGGAAGCGCTGCTGAACTTCCAGACCATGGTGGCCGACCTGACCGGTCTGGAAGTGGCCAACGCGTCGATGCTCGACGAGGGCACCGCGGCCGCCGAGGCGATGACGCTGATGCACCGCGCGGTCAAGGGCGGCGCCACCCGGCTGGCCGTAGACGTCGACGTCTTCGCCCAGACCGCCGCGGTGCTGGCCACCCGCGCCGAGCCGCTGGGCATCGAGATTGTCACGGCCGACCTGCGCTGTGGTCTTCCGGATCTGCCGGACGGAGGCGAGTTCTTCGGCGTCATCGCGCAGCTGCCCGGCGCCAGCGGCCGGATCACCGACTGGTCTGCGCTGGTGTCGGAGGCGCACGACCGCGGTGCGTTGGTGGCCATCGGCGCGGACCTGTTGGCGCTGACGTTGCTCACCCCGCCGGGAGAGATCGGCGCCGACGTGGCGTTCGGCAACACCCAACGCTTCGGTGTGCCAATGGGATTCGGCGGTCCACACGCCGGATACCTGGTGGTGCACACCAAGCACGCCCGTCAACTGCCCGGCCGACTGGTCGGTGTTTCCATCGACGCAGATGGCTCACCCGCATACCGGTTGGCGCTGCAGACCCGCGAACAGCACATCCGTCGCGACAAGGCGACCAGCAACATCTGCACCGCCCAAGTGCTGTTGGCGGTGATGGCCGCGATGTACGCCAGCTATCACGGCGCCGACGGGCTGGCCGGCATCGCCCGGCGGGTGCACGCCCATGCCGAGACCATCGCCGCCGCACTCGGTGACGCGTTGGTGCACGACAAGTACTTCGACACGGTGCTGGCCCGGGTGCCCGGCCGCGCCGACGAGGTGATCGCCGCGGCCAAGGCCAACAACATCAACGTGTGGCGCGTCGACGACGACCACGTGTCAGTGGCCTGCGACGAAGCCACCACCGATGACCACGTGGCGGCGGTCGTGGACGCCTTCGCCGTTTCGGCGACCGAGCCGGCCTCCACCGATATCGCGACCCGGGCGTCGGAGTTCCTGACCCATCCGGCGTTCACCCGGTATCGCACCGAGACGTCGATGATGCGGTACCTGCGCGCGCTGGCCGACAAGGATCTTGCCTTGGACCGCAGCATGATTCCGCTCGGCTCGTGCACGATGAAGCTCAACGCCGCCGCCGAGATGGAATCGATCACCTGGCCGGAGTTCGCGCATCAGCACCCATTCGCTCCGGCATCCGACACCCCAGGTCTGCTGCGCCTGATCGGCGATCTGGAGACCTGGCTGGTGCAGATGACCGGTTACGACGCGGTCTCGCTGCAACCCAACGCCGGTTCGCAGGGCGAGTACGCGGGCCTGCTGGCGATTCACGCCTACCACGCCAGCCGAGGCGAACCGCAGCGCGACATCTGCCTGATCCCGTCCAGCGCGCACGGCACCAACGCCGCCTCCGCCGCGTTGGCCGGCATGCGGGTGGTCGTGGTGGCCTGCCGCGACAACGGCGACGTCGACCTCGACGACCTGCGCGCCAAGGTCAGCGAGCACGCCGACCGGTTGTCGACGCTGATGATCACCTATCCGTCCACCCACGGCGTGTACGAGCAGGACATCGCCGAGATCTGCGCCGCCGTGCACGACGCCGGCGGCGAGGTGTACATCGACGGCGCCAACCTCAACGCGCTGGTCGGGCTGGCCCGGCCAGGGCAGTTCGGCGGCGACGTCAGCCACCTGAATCTGCACAAGACGTTCTGCATCCCACACGGTGGCGGCGGCCCGGGCGTCGGGCCGGTGGTGGCGCGCTCACATCTGGCGCCGTTCCTGCCCGGGCATCCGCTGGCCGCCGACCTGCCGCAGGGTCCGCCGGTGTCGTCGGCGCCGTACGGGTCGGCATCGATCCTTCCTATCACCTGGGCGTACATCAGGATGATGGGCGCGGACGGCTTGCGGGCCGCGTCGTTGACGGCGATCGTGTCGGCCAACTACATGGCCCGCCGGCTCGATGAGTACTACCCGGTGCTCTACACCGGCGAGAACGGCATGGTCGCCCACGAGTGCATCCTGGACCTGCGGCCGATCACCAAGTCCACCGGCGTGACCGTCGACGATGTCGCAAAACGCTTGGCGGACTACGGCTTCCACGCACCGACCATGAGCTTCCCGGTCGCCGGCACACTCATGGTGGAGCCCACCGAGAGCGAGAGCCTGGCCGAGGTCGACGCGTTCTGCGAAGCCATGATCGCCATCCGCGGCGAGATCGACAAAGTGGCGGCCGGGCTGTGGTCTGTTGAAGACAATCCGCTGCGGGGTGCACCGCACACCGCCGAGTGCCTGCTGGTCCCCGACTGGAATCACCCGTATACCCGCGAAGAGGCCGCCTATCCGCTCGGGAAGGGGTTCCGGCCCAAGGTGTGGCCGCCGGTGCGTCGCATCGACGGGGCGTATGGCGACCGCAACCTGGTCTGCTCGTGCCCGCCGGTGGAGGCGTTCGTCTAGGCAGCGTCTGTTTGGGCGGAAATGTCGCGGCCGAAGACGCCGGCCGATGCCACCGGTGGACGCAAATCGGGCTAGGCGGCGTGCCGAGCGAGCGCGATGCCGACTCGGATCTCGACATCACTGACCGTGATTACCGGCCCGCGCGGCGGAGCGCCCGACCGATATCGCCTACCCGTCGGCGTACTGAATTCAGCTGTGTGCGTGTGATTTTCGTCCATGCTGGTGCTGACCTGCCAGCCGTCGGCTTCTTTGGCGTAGTTGCAGCGCTCGCAGGACC
>NZ_JBKQTQ010000189.1:0-18743 GCF_052143115.1 Mycobacterium sp. | reverse complement strand
TGGCGTGCGCGTTGGTGTTCGACTGGCACACCCACCTGCACTACGACATCGCCCCGGCGCTGGGCACACCGGCCCCGCCGGCCGATGAGCGCCGGATGCGGGCCACGTTGGAGTGGATGCTGGCCGGCATGGAGCAGATGAATCAACCCCAGATGAGGTGGGTCGACCGGCCGCTGACCCTGACGTTGACCAGCTTGGGCGGCGGGAGTTGGGACATCCGGCCAGCCGGCCACGGCCGCCTGGCCGTCACGCCGGCGGCAGACGCCGACACCGCGGCCTGCATCGTGGGCGCCTCAGTCGACTTTCCCGGCTGGGCGACCCGGCGCGTCGGGTGGCGCGACAGCAATCTTGCCGTCACCGGGGACCGCGACTATGCCGCCCGGTTCCTCGACGCGCTCAACGTCATCTAGCGCACCGTCGGCCGGCACCGTCATCGCAACGAGAATCGGAAGTAATTGCCGTATCCCTGCCGTTTCCAGTCCCGCACCATGCCGAGGCTAGGCAGAAAGAACGGATCGGGGACGCGGAATCCCAGTGCGGTGGGCTTGTCCAGGCCGTAGCGCTTCATGTGCAGCACGGCGTCCAGGATCGGGACCGCGGGCTGGTAGTCGTAGGCGAGTCGTCCCCTCCCGAACAGCTCGCCGATGAGTCGTGACATCGTCTCGGGGCTGCGGGTGACCCCTTGAACCTGCGGATGGGCGCTCGCCCACTGCTGTGCGGCGTCTTCGGAGGCGAAGAAGCTGTTGTAGTCGCACCACCCGACGATGCGGGCGGGCAGGGTGCGCAGCGGGTATCCCAGGTGCACCCGCAGGGTTGCCGGCGAATAGTCCACCAGCACCCCGTCGCGTCCTACCAGCTCGACGGGCTCTCGGGTCTGGCGGCACACCGACCGGACGGTCACCGCTTTGCCAGGAAACTGCGCCGAGATGGAGCACGCTTCGACCGCACATTCGGCGAACCACTTCTGCTCGCCGTCCACCCAGACCGGGTAGTGGTTCTTGAACGCGGCGAACGGGCGGGCGTACATGATCTCGCCGAGCGGCGGCAGCGGTTCGTCGAGGACTTCGTCCTGAAACCGCGTCAGTTCAGCGTGTGCGGAGTCTTGCCGCGCGACACTGGCTGCGGCCTCGAGGTTGAGCAGGTCCACTGCGAGGTCGTCCGCGGACAGGCCGAGTTCTCGGCACAACTCGGCAGTCGTGGGAACGACACCCTCGCCGCGGGTGTGGTCCATGATGTTTTTGCGGACCTGTCGAGCGCGCTCGGACAACTCGGCCATCACTGTGCCCCCTCGGTGGACGGTTTAACGGCGGTCTGGTCCGGTCGCCGCGCGATGGTGTCGGCGAGGTCGTCGGCGACGTGGTGGGCCCACGCGGCGATCGCCAACGAGGGCGGCGTGCCGACGGCGGCGGGCAGCGCGGCGGCGTCGGCGACGAACAGCCCGAGGTTGCCGTAGATTTCGCCGCGGTGATCCACCACGCCGTGCTCGGGGTCGGGGCCCAGGCACGCGCCGCCCCAGGCATGGACGGTCAGTGGTTTCCGGCGACGTGACGCGCGGAGGCCGCTATCGGCCTCGAACGCGTCTAAGCCCTCGGCGATCCGATCAAAGATCGGCTCGGTGGTCTTGTCGTAATCGATCTGCACACGGCCTCGCTCGAAGTGTGCCGACGCCTTACCCGAGTCAGCGCCCATCCCGAAGGCGAACATCAGCCGGTGCAGCCGGCGCTGTGCCCAGCTCGGCAGCGGAAGGGTGTCGAGTCCGCTCGCCGAAGCCAGCCCGAAGAACGGCGAGTGGGCCTCATCGACCGTAAATTGGCCGAGGACTGGCAGTGCCGGCAGCGTTGGAAGGTCTCCGGAGTTCTTGAAGCAGACCCCGATCTCGTCCCCGTTGCCGCCGAACGTGGCGCCCAACGATGGCATGGTGGCCAGATCGCCTCGCTGTTGGCCGTCGAACAGCAAGCGCAGCGTGTTCATCGTCCCGGCAGCCAGCACCACGCGTTGCGCCCGTGCGGTTGCGGTTGTTTTGGCGCGCAGGTCGCGGTAGTGGACGGCGTAGCTACCTGCGGCAGCGCCTGGTTCGCGCACGATCCTACTGACCTCGGACAACGCGCGAACGGTGACGCCATTGTCGAGGACCGGGGCGAGATAGGCGATGTCGACCGATGATTTCGCCCCGTCTCTTGACCCCAGCAGGCTGTCCCCGTCGAAGGCGCAGAACCTGCGCGCTACTCCGGCGCCGTCCTGGTGCAGTCGACCGGGGTCGGCGTCGGATTGCGGGTATAAGTACGCGGCGTCGGGCTGCGGATCCGCGGGTTGACAGCGCTGGCCGGGTAAGCCGGGCACCTCAGTCCACACACTTGTCGGGACAGGATGCTGACGGGTCAGACGAGTTGAGCCCAGATCCGACCGGATCTTCCCGTAATACCGCGAGATCTGGTCGTCGCGCAGATCGGGGTGACGATTGTCCCAGTAGGCCGAATCGTCTGGCTCGACGAGCAGGCCCAACCAGCCGTGGCTGCCGCCACCCACCCCCGACACGCAGACCACGTCGATTCCTGGATAGCTGAACACCTCGTACATCCCGTGCTTGTTGACCACCACGCCCCGGCGGGGAGTCCCGATGAGGTCCCGCACCAACTCGATACCGCGAGCGCGCAGCCGGCGCAGGTAACTCCGTTCAGCGAATCCCGTTGTGACGCTGCGCCCTACGTGGATGCCGCGGAGGACATGCGTCATGAACCGCGTGCCATAGGGGAACGGGGAGCGGTCGGGGATTCCAAGGCCGCGCACCGGCAACGAGTCGCGCCACGGGCCCCGTTCCAGCACAAGCACATTGAGGCCCGCACCGGCCAGGCGGTTGGCCGCGATGCTCCCACCGAAGCCGCTCCCGATGACCACGACGTCGTAGTGCTCGTCCTGCCGTGTCTCGGGCGGTTGGTTGTGTTTCGTCACCTCGGATCGCCTCCTTGGATATTGGTCTCGACCGGGGTTGTTGCGGCCAGGGCCCCCGATCTCTCAGCCGACCGGGAGCCTGGTTGATGTGAATATACGGTAGACCAACGTTCGTGTGGTTGACCACCCCACAGTTGTGACTTGGCGACGTCAATACTTAGTTTTGAACCTATAAATACGGACTTTGCTTGCCAAAGCCGCGCGCATGCTGTCTACTAAGTGAATCTTCTCTAGCTTGAAATGACCAAAGGAGTGCCGATGAGCGGACGCGCCGCCGTGGTGGGCGTGGGGATGATTCCCTTCACCACCCCGAGGAATACCGCGCCGTACGACGTGATGGCCGAGGCGGCTGCCCGGAAGGCTCTCACCGACGCCGGCATCGACTACGCGCTGGTGCAGCAGGGGTATGTGGGCTACGTCTACGGCGACTCGACGTCAGGACAGGCCGCGTTGTACGGGCTTGGCCAGACCGGTATTCCGATCGTCAATGTCAACAACAATTGTTCGACGGGTTCATCGGCGCTGTTCTTGGCGCGGCAGGCGATCGAGACCGGCGCCGCCGACTGTGTGATCGCGCTCGGGTTCGAGCAGATGATGCGCGGTGCACTCGGTTCGATGTGGAGCGACCGGCCCAGCCCGTTCACCCGTTTCGATGACCGCACGACAGCGCTGCAGGGGTGGGACGAGCAGGCGCCGATGGCTGCCCAGTACTTCGGCGGCGCGGGAACGGCGTACGCCGAGAAGTACGGCGTTGATCCCAAGGTTTTCGCTCAGGTCGCGGTGAAGGCGCGCAAGCATGCCGCCAACAACCCGTATGCGGTGTTCCGCGACCCGGTCACTGTTGAGGAGGTGTTGGCGTCTCCGAAGATTTTCGGCCCGCTGACACGGCTGCAGTGCTGTCCGCCGACCTGCGGTGCTGCCGCGGCGATCTTGTGTAGCGCGGAGTTCGCCTACGCCAACGGACTCGACGCCGCCGTGAGAATCCGGGCGCAGGCGATGACCACCGACTTCGCGTCGACGTTCAGCGGCGACATGACGACCGTCGTCGGCTACGACATGGCCAAAGCCGCCGCCGACCAGGTCTACGAGGCCTCCGGTGTCGGCCCCGAGGACATCCGCGTCGTCGAACTGCACGACTGCTTCACCACCAACGAAGTACTGACCTATGAGTGCCTGGGTTTGACCGCGGAGGGCACCGCCGAGAAGTTCATCGCCGAGGGCGATAACACCTACGGCGGACGGGTCGTCACCAACCCGTCGGGCGGGCTGCTGTCCAAGGGCCACCCGCTGGGCGCAACAGGCTTGGCGCAGTGCGCTGAATTGGTGTGGCAGTTGCGCGGTCAGGCAGAAGCCCGCCAGGTCGAGGTGGTCACCCTCGCCTTGCAGCACAACATCGGACTCGGCGGTGCCGCCGTCGTGACCCTCTACGAGAAGGTGAGCTGAACCAATGCCGTTGGACCAGAACGTGATCGGCAAGCAACTGCCGCCGGTCACCATGACCATCGACGCGGGCCGTCTTCGCTTCTTCGCCAAGGCGATCGGCGAGACCAATCCGGTCTTCACCGACCTCCAGACAGCCCACGCGGCGGGACACCGCGATCTGCCGGTACCGCCGACCTTCTTGTTCGGCATCGAACTAGAGAGCCCCGACCCCTTCGACTGGCTCACCGGCCTCGGTGTGGACCTGCGCCGGGTACTGCACGGCGAGCAGTCCTTCACCTATCACTCCCAGGCGGTGGCCGGCGACGTGCTGACCGCAACCCCACGGATCGCAAACGTGTACAGCAAGAAGGGCGGAGCATTGGAATTCATTGAGAAGACCTCAGTGGTGACCCGGGAAAGCGGCGAGGTGGTCGCCGAACTGAACAGCGTGATCGTCGTGCGCAACCCGGAGCAATCCCGGTGACCGCCGCACCGACCATCGAGGTGGGTACCGAGCTTGCGCCGCTGACGGTCGCACCGATCTCACGGACCACTCTGGCCTTGTTCGCGGGCGCCTCGGGCGATCACAACCCGATGCACATCGACATCGACGTGGCGCGGTCGGCAGGCTTGGACGATGTCTTCGCTCAGGGCATGCTCTCGATGGCTTACCTGGGCCGGCTGTTGACCAACTGGGTTGACCCGGGAGCGATTCGAAACTACCGGGTCCGCTTCGCCGCGATCACGCCCCTGCACGCGCAGCCGACCGCCACCGGCAGGATCACCGCGATCGACGAGGTCGACGGCGAGCGGCGCGCGACTCTCGAGCTCGCGGTCACCCTCGCGGACGGCACGGTCACCCTCACCGGAGACACCGTCGTCGCGTTGTGACGCCAAGCCGCGGAAATCATCGTCCACCAAACAAACGAAAAGGATTGTCAACCATGGGAACTCTTGAGGGAAAGGTCGCGATCGTCTCCGGCTCCGGCCGTGGGATCGGGCACGAGATCGCACTGAAACTGGCCCGCGAGGGTGCGAAGGTGGTCGTCAACGACCTCGACGCCGAACCCGCCAAGGAAACGGTCGCCGCGATCGAGTCCGCCGGCGGACAGGCCATAGCCTGCATCGGCAGCGTCACCGACGCTGACTTCGGCGACCGCTTCGTCGCGGCGGCGGTCGACAACTTCGGCGGCCTGGACATCATCGTCAACAACGCCGGCTACACGTGGGACTCGGTGATCCAGAAGATGACCGACGAGCAGTGGGACGCGATCCTCGATGTGCACCTCAAGGCGCCGTTCCGGATCCTGCGTGCCGCGCAGCCGGTCATCGCTGCCGCGGTCAAGAAGGCCAAAGCGGCCGGAGAGCCGGTCCCCTGCCGAAAGGTGGTCAACATCTCCTCGCTCGCCGGGACGGGTGGCAATGCAGGACAGGCGAACTACTCATCGGCCAAGGCCGGCATCACCGGTTTGACGAAGGCGCTGGCCAAGGAGTGGGGACGCTACAACGTCACCGTCAACACTGTCGCGTTCGGTCTGATCAAGACCCGCCTCACCGAAACCCCCGCCGACGGCGACGGCACCATCGATGTCGCCGGCAACGAGATCAAGGTCGGCGTCAACCCGAGCCTGCTCGCCGCCATGGAGCAGATGGTGCCACTGGGCCGAGGCGGTACACCGACCGAAGCCGCGGGCGCGGTGTACCTGTTCTGCATCCCCGAATCCGACTACGTCAGCGCGCAGACCCTCATCTGCGGCGGCGGCTTCAGCTTCTGAGAACCACCATGACCACAGGTGCGTACCGGTCGGCCTGGGCCGACGACGACGTCGTTGCCCTCAGGGAGATGGCGACCAAGTTCTTCCAGACCGAGGCACTCCCACACCGGGAACGGTGGGCCGAGCAGAAATGTGTCGACCGGGAGTTCTGGATCAAGGCCGGCCAGCTCGGCTTGCTGTGCTCGTCGGTCCCAGAGGAATACGGTGGCGGCGGCGGTACGCTGGCCCACGAGTTCGCGATCATGGAAGCCCAAGCCGCCTGCGGGGAAACAGGGTTCGGCAACCAGGTGCACAGCGGGCTGGTCGCGCAGTACATCCTCGCCTACGGCACCGAAGAGCAGAAGAAGCGCTGGTTGCCCGGGATGGCGACCGGGGAGTTGGTCAGCGCCATCGCGATGACCGAGCCCGGCGGCGGATCCGATCTCAAAGCGCTGCGCACCACAGCGATTCGCGACGGCGAGCATTTCCGGCTCAACGGTGCGAAGACATTCATCTCCAATGGCAGCTCGGCGGATCTGATCGTGCTTGTCGTGAAGACCGATCCGGCGGCGGGCGCCAAGGGAGTGTCGTTGATCGTGCTGGAAACCGCCGACGCACCCGGTTTCCGGGTCGGACGGGTGCTCGACAAGGTCGGGATGAAGGCACAGGACACCGCGGAGTTGTTCTTCGACGACGTCTTGGTCCCGCTTGGCAATCTTCTCGGCGAAGAAGGTGCCGGCTACGGCTACGCCATGAACCAGCTGGCACACGAAAGGTTGGTGGTCGCGGTCTGCGGCCTGGCCACGCTGGAGAGCGCCGTCGAGGAGACCGTGAGGTACACCAAAAACCGCGACGCCTTCGGCAAGCCGCTGTTTGATATGCAGAACACCCGCTTCGAACTCGCCGAGTGCGCCACCGTCGCGCGGATCGCGCGGGTGTTCGTCGACGACTGCATCCAGCGGCATCTGCGCGGCGAGCTGGACGCGACGACGGCGTCGATGGCGAAAGCCTGGGTGACCGACATGCAGGTGCAGGTTATCGACCGATGTGTGCAGTTGTTCGGCGGCTACGGATACATGATGGAGTATCCGATCGCCCGGATGTTCATCGACTCACGAGCACAGAAGATCTACGCCGGCGCGAACGAAGTCATGAAGGAACTGATCGCGCGCTCCTTGTAGCGCCGGATCGAGGAGAAGACATGTACCTGACCCAGTCGCTGCATCGCAGTTTGCAGCAGAATCCCGACCAGCCTGCCACGATCTACCGCGACCGGGTCCGCACGGTGGCCCAGTCAGTAGATCGGATCGCCCGACTGGCCTCGGCGCTGTCCGATGTGGATGTGCAGCGAGGCGACCGCGTGGGCATCCTCGCGCTGAATTCCGACCGCTACCTGGAGTACTTCTACGCGGTGCCCTGGATGGGAGCCGCAGTCAACCCGGTAAACGTCCGGTGGAGTGCCGCTGAGATCGCCTACTCGCTGGCCGATTCCGACACTCGGGTCCTGTTCGTCGACGACGCGTTCGCCGCGATGATTCCGACACTGCAAGAACAGTTTCCGGATCTGCGTACGGTGATCTACTGCGGCGACGGCGAACTCCCCGCCGGTGCGCTGAGCTATGAGAGCCTGATCGCCGAGCAGGACCCCGTCGAGGACACCCGGACCGGAGGCGACGAGTTGCTCGGCGTGTTCTACACCGGCGGCACCACCGGACACCCCAAGGGGGTGATGCTCTCGCACAACAACCTGCTCACTTCGTCGATCGGCAGCCTCGCCTCCGGTCAATTCATCACGCCTCGCGGCCGATTACTGCACACCGCGCCGTTGTTTCATCTCGCCGGCATCGCGGCATGGGCTGCGGGATGTCTGGTCGGCTCGACCCACGTAATCGTGCCCATGTTCAGTCCGGTCGGGGTGATGAAGGCAATCGCCGAGCACGGCGTCACAGACGCGTTGTTGGTACCGACGATGGTCCAGATGGTCGTCGACGAGCCGGCCGTCGGCGACTACGACCTGTCGAGCTTGCTGCATCTGGTCTATGGGGCGTCCCCGATCTCGGAAGCGCTGCTAGAACGAGCGCGCAAGGTGTTCCCCGCGGTCGGATTCACCCAGGCTTACGGCATGACCGAACTCTCGCCGGTCGCAACGTTGTTGACACCGGCTGACCATGACAACCCGGCGTTGCGTCGATCGGCTGGACGCGCCGCACCGCACGTGGAGGTGCGCATCGTCGATCCTGACGGGCACGAGGTGCGCCGCGGCGAGGTCGGCGAAGTGGTGGTTCGCGGTGACAACGTGATGCTCGGCTACTGGAACCGGCCCGACGACACCGCTAAGGCGGTCCGCGACGGCTGGATGTGCACCGGCGATGGCGGCCGGATGGACGACAACGGATACGTGTTCATCGTTGACCGGATCAAGGACATGATCATCACCGGCGGCGAGAATGTCTACTCCGCCGAGGTTGAGAATGCGCTGGCAAAGCACCCGGCGATCGCGGCCGTCGCGGTCATCGGAGTGCCAGACCCCGACTGGGGTGAACGGGTCCATGCGGTGGTGGTGCTGCTGCCAGGTCAGTGCGCCACCGAGGAGCAGCTCCGCACACACTGCAAAACGCTGATCGCCGGGTACAAAGCGCCCCGCAGCATCGACTTCGTCGATGCCATGCCGATGTCGGGCGCCGGAAAGATCCTGAAACGCGAACTCCGCAAACAGTATTGGGGCAATAGCACAAACCAGGTGTCCTGAGGGCCACAGCACACAAGGACTCTCGGGAAGGCAACGGTATGACGGTTGGACCGGCGCAGAAGTCGGTTGCTCGGCCTGCGCGCGGCACCCGGCCACCAAACCGTCGGCAGCTGATCATCTACGCGGCCACGGATCTGTTCTGCCGCAAGGGATATGCGAACGTGGCCATGGGTGATGTGGCCGAGGCGGTCGCGATCGGGCCGTCGGCTCTGTATCGGCACTTTCGTGGCAAGCAGGACCTGCTGGCCACCGTCGTCCGAGCAGCGCTGGACACCCTCGACGACGCGTTCACCGCCGCAGAGAACGAAGGGTTGACCGACTTTTCCCAGGCGCTTGCCGCCGCTGTGCTCAGGCACCGAGGCGTTGGGGTGCTGTGGCATCGCGAGTCGCGGCAGCTCGCCCCGGCCGACCGCAGGGAATTTCGGATCGCGATTGACCGGATCGCCGCACGGTTCGCCGCACTCATCCGCGCACGGCGCCCCGCCCTGAAAGCGGCGGAGGCAGAGTTGCTCGCGTGGTCGGGGCTCGCGGTCGCGACTAGCGTATCGCTGCACAGCCTTGTCCTGCCTGAACCCGAATTAACCACCCTGCTAAGCGAATTGATCTCCAGCGTTATCCACTCCCCGCTACCTCCCCGACCATCGGCGGCAACCCGGATCACGTCCGGGTTGATGCGTACCCAAACCCGCCGTGAGGCGATTCTCACCGAAGCGACAAAGCTCATCGCGGCCAACGGGTTCGCGGGGGTGAGCACAGAGGACATCGGTGCCAGCGTCGGTATCAGTGGTCCCAGTGTCTATAACCATTTCCCGACCAAGTCGGATATCTTGCTGGCGGCCATGCTGCGTGGCGACGAGTGGCTGCGTCTGGACATGAACCGCGCATTCGCCCAGGCATCCGATCCCCGCGATGGCCTGAATCGTCTGCTCGACAGTTACTGCGCCTTCGTCCTCGACAACCCACACCTTCTCCAGGTCCTCGTCTCTGAGTCGAACCACCTGCCCGAACCCGAACGCCATCGCATCAGAGCCGCCCAACATGCCTACATCGACGACTGGGTCAACCTGCTGCGACAGGTGCACCAAAGCTGGGACGCAATACCTGCCCGGATCCGGGTGCAGGCCGTGCAGACCATGATGAACGACATCGCCGGCGTACCCGAGTTGCGCGAATACTCAGACGTCGAGTCCGCATTGGTCGCTATCGGCGCCGAGCTTCTCGCCATCAACGACGATACGAGGTCCAGATGAGCACCGAGGGGCCAGTTCGTCGAGCAGGGCCGCGTGGGACTTCTCGGTGCCCTAGATTGAATCCAGCCAACCCCCGGAATCGGTGTTAGCAGCGAGTTCTGCGGATGTTTGTCATCAACGGCTTTGATGATGGTGTTCGTCGCCCTCGGGCTAGACGCCGCCCGTGGCGCAAAAATGACTGGCCGCTGCTGAGGAGACACGTTGCGATTCGCGCGCGATCAGGTGCCAACGTGCGGCGTCTGCGGCGGCTCGGGTGAATCATCCCCCAGCGCTTGATGCTCGGGGGACGTCTCGTCGAGGGCCGCGATCTGCCTTAGATAAAGGTTTATTCCAGGCTGCGCGGTAATGCCATGCGCGAAGATGCTGAGCAGCACCGTCGCCATCACCGCAAGTTGGATCGTTGAGTTGCCTGCCAACCCCGCCTCGTTCACCAGGTACACCAGCGCGAGCACGATGGACGCGAGGCCCCTGGGGCCGAACCAGCCCATGAACAGCACGGTTGCCCGGCTCAAACGAGTTCCCAGCAGCGCCAGCGCGACAGGCGCCATGCGCACGACCGTCAGACTCAGCACGGCATAGAGCAGCACGGCCGGCGTGAAATGCCCGCAAATGCCGGCCACGACGGTGCCGAAGAAGAAGAACACGAAATAGTTGAACAGTTGCCCCCATTGCTCCGTGAACTCGACACTCTGCCGGCCCGCAGCGTCGAAGCCGAATTGGACTGCAAATCCGGCGACGAACGCGGCGATGAACATGCTCGCCCCGGTCTCTTCCGCCACGAAGACGCAGAGCAACGGCAGCGCCACCACGCCGAGTTGACCGAGTGGCGGAGCCATCCAGCGCGTGCGGTGGGCAACGCCGAGGAGCCATCCGCCTGCGGTGCCGATCCCAATTCCGATCAGGGTGCCGTAACCAATCTGTTCTCCGAGGAAACCGGCGAGCACTGCACCCGCAGGCCCAGTGTGCTCCTCAGCAACGGCAAGCACGATGAACAGCATCAGGAACGGAACGGCGAGGCCGTCGTTGAGGCCGGCCTCGACATTGAGAGACTGGCGAATTCTCAGTGGCACTCGTTCGCTGCTCACGATCACGTGGCCGAGGCCGGCGTCGGTTGGGGCGAGGATGGTTGCCAGAATGCCGGCTTCGCCCCACGACAATCCGCTCAGCACGGCCATCGCGGACACGGCGCCGAACACGATGGTCAGCGGCATGCTCACAATGAGCAAGCGGATGGGCAGGCTGCGGCCAGCCGTCAGCAGCGATCGGTTTATCCGGCTCGCGTCGGTAAAGAGCAACATCACCAGGCCCAGCTCCGCGATCAAGAGCAATACCTTACGATCGAGCACCAGCTCGCGGGCCGCTTCCGGCAGCAGGATCGTCGCAGCGCCGGCGGCCGTGAACAGCATCGGTGCGGTGATGATGGTGCGTTGCAGCCGCTGCGAGACCAGGCTGTAAAGAAAGACGAGCACCACAAACTCAGCTGTCAGGACCATGACTTGAACACAGGCTCCGGGGAAGTGATCTTGCTTGGGGACCGTCAACCATGAGCATGCGGGTTCCGCCGCCCCAGGGCATCGTACTTCGCAAATATCTTTCACAAGTGCAACCAGCCCACGAGAGAGCCCTCGCGGCGCCGCATTGGGCCTCATGCGTGCGATTGCTGCCCACGGTCTACGCCGACTGGGCATCACGCCACGAGCACACGCGAGAAGGTCACAGCCCGGCACCTGGTGACGCCGGATAGCCACTGCGGCTCGGTCGACTACGACTCTCGGGCATTTCCAACGCCCGTCCGATGAATGGGCCTAGCGTTCGTGTTGCGGGAGTCGAGCAGAGGCACCGGCCCGGTGACCGCGCCCTGGGCCGAACTAGCCGTTGGGGCCTTCGACAGCGAAAGGCACATTGGTGAGCGACAATCCGAACATCCTGATCCTCTGGGGCGATGACATCGGGATGAGCAACTTAAGTTGTTATAGCGACGGCGTGATGGGTTACCGGACCCGCAATATTGACCGGATCGCCGAGGAGGGGGTGCGGTTCACCGACTGTTACGGCGAGCAGAGCTGCACCGCCGGGCGCGCCACGTTCATCACCGGCCAAAACCCCTACCGGACCGGCCTGACGAAGGTGGGTCTGCCCGGCGCCACGCTGGGATTGCAGCCCCAGGACCCGACCATCGCGACGGCATTGAAGGCACAGGGATATGCCACCGGCCAGTTCGGCAAGAACCATTTGGGCGACCGCGATGAGCACCTGCCCACGATGCAAGGTTTCGATGAGTTCTTCGGCAACCTGTATCACCTCAACGCCGAAGAGGAACCCGAGCTACCCGACTATCCGAAAGACCCGGCGTTCCGGGAGAAGTTCGGCCCGCGCGGGGTTTTGCACACCTGGGCCAACCCCGACGGCACCCAGCGCATAGAGGACACAGGGCCGCTGACCAAGAAGCGGATGGAAACCTGCGACGAGGAGTTCCGCGACGCCGCGGCCGATTTCATCCGCCGCCAGCACGACGCACAGACGCCGTTCTTCGTCTGGTTCAACAGCACCCACATGCACTTCCGCACCCACCCCAAACCCGAGAGCATCGGGCGGGCCGGGCGCTGGCAGTCGAAGTACCACGACACGATGCTTGACCACGACGACCTGATCGGTGACCTGCTTGGCCTGCTCGACGAACTCGGCATCACCGAAAACACCATCGTTATGTACTCCACCGACAACGGTCCGCACATGAACTCCTGGCCCGACGCCGGCATGACCCCCTACCGCAATGAGAAGAACTCCAACTGGGAGGGTGCCTATCGAGTCCCGGCCATGGTGCGCTGGCCCGCGCGCATCCCGGCCGGGTGCGGGCTCAACGGCATCGTCAGCCATAACGACTGGTTCGTCACGCTGCTATCAGCGGCCGGTGTGCCCGACATCGCTGAGCGGCTGCGCGCCGGAACCGATCTGGGCGGCACGACCTACAAGGTGCATCTCGACGGGCACGACCAGCTGGCGTACATCACGGGCGAGACCGACAAGAGCCCGCGCGAGCACTTCTTCTACGTCTCCGACGACGGCGACCTGACCGCGCTGCGGTTTGACAATTGGAAGTTCGTGTTTCTGGAGCAGCGCTGCCCCGGCACCGCACAGATCTGGGCTGAGCAGTTCACTGAGCTGCGCATCCCGAAGCTGTTCAACCTGCGACTAGACCCTTACGAGCGGGCCGACATCACGTCGAACACCTACTGGGACTGGATTTTCGACCACATCTTCCTATTCGTCCCGGCGCAGGCATACGTCGCCCAAATGCTCCAAACGTTCGCCGAGTTCCCGCCACGACAGAAATCCGCCAGCTTCAACCTCGACCAAGTCTTGGCGAAGTTGCAGGAAAGCGCCAAAAGCGACTAAGTCCGCGGTATGGCGTCTCGGTTTGGCGGACGTATTCGCCGCACCAACCGGACGGCAAATACGGATACCGAAACGGTCCGGGCTTCGGATTGTGTCCTGACCTGGGCCTTATAGTGGAGCTGCCGCCGGGAATCGAACCGGCAGCTCTACCTGGGCTTTTGGCGTCTGAACTGCTGTTTCGTTACGTTTCGTTCCAGTTCAGTGCGGCTCGTTACCTGCGGTTTCGCTCTCGGGTCTTGACGGCGTCAAGACCAGATGGGGGAGGGGCGCTGTCCAGACACGGCGGCCAGGCCGCGACCCATTTGATCCAAGCACGGTGGTCGTGATCAGCTGACGGAGCTGTCTTTCTGGGGTGTCGCTTTGGAGGGCGGCGGCCCGCGGCGAGGTATATCGTGTCCGTATCGCCTGGTATGCCCTCGCAGGGAGCCCATCATGCCGTTGATTTCCCAGGGATCCAACTCGTGCGGGTGCTCGACAGACCACACCGGCGCCAAGGCGTCGGTGCTGTTGGGAATCCCCGGCCCCCGTCAAGTGGACGCCAGCTACGATGCGAGAGACGGGCTTCCGGCGTTACCGCCCACGGTGATCTCAAGCGGCGTTTACCGTAATGCCGAGGACCTGCCTGCCCCTCGCGCCCTCACCGACCGCCCGCAATTGGAAACAAATATCCAGTTGCTCGATCTCGGCGATGGCGCATGGTGTCTCAATCATGCACTGCGCCAACAACAGATCTACGGCGGACTCATTCTCCGCGATGCCTACGAAGACCTCCTCAACGGGCATTTGCCTAATAGTGCCGAGCTGACTCAGTCCCTACAAAGCTGCGGTTTCGTGGCACCGCCAGGACAGCCGCCTGAGGCGTTCCACCGTTCCTTAATGGCAACGGAAGACGCGAAAGCTGAAGTTCACCCGTCCTTCACGCTATTGCGGATACTGCTCACCGACGTCTGCAACTTGTCGTGTTCGTATTGCAAAGTCATACCCAACGTTCTGGCACCGCAGGCGCAGCCAACGTCTGACGATCGACTCGCCGAGGTCGTGCAGTTCTTCTTCACCCACTCCGAACCGGGTCGCCCCAAGATCATCCATGTCACTGGAGGGGAGCCCACGCTTTTCTTCGAACAGGTCCGACACATCGTCGATCTCAAACACCGACTCGAACGGCCAGGCGAGAACTGCTGGATCGTTTTGGGAACCAACGCCACCCTCATTCGCGATCATCACGCGGCGTTCCTTGCCCAGAACGACGTCAAGTGCATCGTGTCGATGGACGGCCCCGAGGAGATTCACGACAAGCTCCGGCGCAACCACGGCGACCGCGGCTCCTGGCGCATGGTCGACGCCGGTGTGCGACGGCTGATGAAGGCTGGCGCCGAGGTGTCGCTGTCGATGGTGCTGGGCCAGCACAACCTGGACCGCGCGGAAGAGATAATCGGTTGGTTTCTCGACGAATACCAGCCAACCGGTCTCGGTGTGAACTTCATGAAGCCGCCAACACCTGATCAGGCCGACTACGATCAGCTCATCGGTCCAGACGCTTATGCGGACAGAATGTATGGCGTTCACAAGGCTTTCCGAGACCACGGACTGTTCCTCGAACTGATCTATCGCAAGCTGGCGCCATTCGTCGAACAGCGTTACCGATTTCACGACTGCGGGGCGGCCGGCGGAACCAATCTCAACGTGGACGCCAAAGGCAATGTCGGCCCATGCAAGTCCTTCCTGGTTATGGACAGACTGGCGATGCGTACGCTCGACATTGATGCCTACCGCTCAGCCGTCGTAAGTGAATGGCGCAAACGTTCTCCGATCTACTACACCCACTGCGACGGTTGCGCGGCACGCGGAATGTGTGGCAACGGTTGCGCTTACGACGCAATGATCCACAGCGGCGATGAAATGGCTATCGACGTACGAAGCTGCGAGTACACGCAGCGGTTCAATCGGTTGTTCGTCGAAGATCTCTTCCAGCAGGTCCGACCCGCTGGCCACATTGCCGCGGACTGGTGGCACATACCTGATCGCAGCGAGCGCCAGCGGCTGATGGGCGCCGTATCGGCGCGCCCCCGTACGCTGTCTTACTCCATCGGTCACCAAACCCTCGACTAGGGTTTGGCGCCGAACTTTGGCAACGCGCGAGATGAGGGCCTACTTCGGTCACCACAAAGCAGCAAGTAAATGGGCCACGCTCATTCTTGGCGAACTGGCAGCCAGTCTCGGGCTTCGCACGCTCACCGTCTATAGCGCCGCGGACTGGGATGGATACCCAACTCTGGGTGGTCTGGTGACCGACAGATCACCAGACTTGTTGATCGTCTCCAATGCGTGGCAGGTGGACGCGGACTCCCTTGGGCCATTGCAGGGATTTCATATGGTCCGCGACCCGCGGGACATGATCGTCTCTGGCTATTTCAGTCACCGATACAGCCATCCTGAGGTTTTTCCGGAGCTGCCGCCGCACCGGGCAGCGCTGGCGGCGCTCGACATCGACGCGGGCCTATCGCGTGAGATCGAGTTCAGCGGGCAGTTCATCGACGCCATGTCGACGTGGAACTATGCCCAACCGCACATACTTGAGGTCCGCATGGAGGATCTCATCGAGGACCCTGTTGCCCACTGGACCGCGATCATTGCCCACCTCGGATGGGCTCGCCCGGCCAGTGACCAGGAGTTCCTGGCCGAGATCATCGAGCGCTATTCCTTCCGGCGCTTGGCGGGCGGGCGCGATCGTGGTGATCTTGACATCAAACATCACTACCGGCGCGGCGTTGCCGGCGACTGGCGCAATTACCTCAACACGGAGCACCTCGCGCAGATACGACGGCGCTATGGAGACCTGGTGGAGCGCCTCGGGTACCAGTGGTAAGGCGATGAATCCGATCGCAAACCCCCGCGGCGAGGACTCGGCCAAGCTCGACTCCAGAATGTTGAAAATCACCGCCTTCTACATGCTGGCCCCGATGATGGCGGCCCTGGACACCACGGTCGTCAACGTGGCACAGCGGACTTTCGTTGACGAATTCTCCTCGACGCAAGCCATTGTCGCGTGGACGATGACCGCCTATACCTTGTCATTGGCGGCGGTGATCCCACTGACCAGCTGGGCCGCCAACCGCTTCGGCACCAAACGGCTCGCACTGGGTTCAGTGCTGCTCTTCTCACTTGGATCACTGCTGTGCGCGGAGGCATCTAATCTCACGCTGCTGGTGACGTTCCGAGCACTCCAGGGGCTTGGCGGCGGGATACTCCTGCCGCTCACCTTCACAATCCTCACCCGCGAGGCCGGCCCAGGACGGCTCGCGCGGGCGCTGGCGATTGGCGGCGTTCCGATGTTTATCGCCCCAATTTGCGGCCCTATCCTCGGCGGCTGGCTGATCGGCTCCTTTGGCTGGCAGTGGATTTTCCTGGTCAACGTTCCGATCGGATTGATCACCTTCGTGCTGGCCGGCCTCGTCCTTCCCAAAGACGAGCCTGCGTCAGCGGAGTCATTAGATGTCGTCGGAATGCTGCTTCTCTCGCCCGGGCTGGTGGCGCTACTTTACGGTGTGTCGCTGCTACCCGGACGCGGCACCGTGGACGATCCACACGTGTACGTGCCAGTCGCGGTCGGGTCGACGCTGATCGTTGTGTTCGTTTTCCACGTGCTGCACCGCGCCAGCAATCCACTCATCGATTTGCGTTTGCTGGGCAAACGGATGGTCGCGTCGGCCAACGCAACGAGATTTCTTTATGCCGTTGCGTTCTTCGGCATGTGTCTGCTACTGCCCGGGTACTTCCAGCAAGTGCTCGGCAAGACGCCGCTGCAGTCGGGACTTTTGCTGCTCCCGCAAACCCTGGCCGCTGCTACGGTCGTACCGCTCGCGGGCCGTCTCATGGAAAATCGAGGTCCGCGCGATGTCGTGCTGGCTGGAATGACGTCGATCATCGCCGGAATGGGCGTGTTCATCTACGGCATCAGCCAGCATCAGGTGCGCACACCGGTGCTGCTGGCCGGGCTTGCGGTGTTCGGTATTGGTACCGGCTGCTCGATGATCCCGGTGGCGTGGGCGGCAGTGCACACGCTTGAGCCTCGCGAGGTAGCTCACGGATCGACGCTGTTCAACGTCAACCACAATGCGGCGGCGGCCATCGGCGCGGGGCTGATGTCGGTACTTCTGACCAGCATGTTCAACCGCAGTGCCGACATCGTGGCGGCGCGCCGAGCCGATTCCATCTTGCAAGACGCGGCGAGACGAGGCGTTGCGCCCGACCTGTCCAAGCTGCCTCACCAGGTGTTCGGGCCCGATTTCATGGAGCACGTCACCAAGGACCTGTCGCGGGCCTACGCCGTGGTGTTTGCAGCCGCCGCGATGCTGTTCGCCACCACTTTCATACCCGTGTGGTTCCTGCCGAAGAAGCCAACGGGGAATCCGCCCGCGGGGGCCCCAGCCGGTTGCACACATCCTGGAACCGAAGCGCCTCGGTGTGATCGTTGAAAGACGACGAGGTTTGTTTAGCCGCACGGGTGTAGCGAATGCTGGTGCAGACCGTGCCGTCTTTGTGCTGCGGGGCGCCAATCAAAGCCATGAACCGGGCGCATCCACCCGTGACCTTGACGACGGCCTTGACGTGACTTCGGTATTTTAGCCCTCTGAACAGCACTTTCTATTGTGGAGCTGCCGGGAATCGAACCCGGATCTCTACCAGGGCTTTTGCCTTCTGAGCTGCAGTTTCATTACGTCTCGTTCCGGCCCAGTCCCGCTCGTTACCTGTGGTTTCGTTCTCGGGTCTTGACGGCGTCAAGAGCGGTCACCTACCGCATCGACCTGGTGAGCCACCTCAGACACCAACCGCCGTGGTGGTAAGCCGTGAGGTCCTCGACGCCGTTCTTGCGCTCCAGGCTCTTCTGGCAGCAACGCGTCGCCGTCAGGTAGGAGCCGAGGCGAGCGCCAGCACCTCGTCGAAACCGGCAACGAGGCTCTCGGAAAAGACGTCGTAGTCGGGAATCGCGCCGGTGTCCACGTCGATGCCTAGCGCGCAGATGTCCACGTACGTGAACAACGTGACGTTGACCGCCGCGCCGATAGTCGGTCCGAATCCGTACTCGGTCACCACCCGGGCGCCACCGAGGAAGACCGGCATCGGAATTCCCGGCACGTCGCTGCACAGGAAGTCAACATGGCGCAGGATCGAGCCGATGTACCACCGCGGCATCATGTTGAGGGCACCGGCGATCCATTGCGT
>NZ_JBKQTQ010000188.1:0-14378 GCF_052143115.1 Mycobacterium sp. | reverse complement strand
AACGGTGTGCGGGCCACAACCGTTTTGGCTTATTAGCCGACCAGCGGCGGCGGGAGCATGGTGGCACGCAAGCCTATTCGCTGCAGCCCATCGGCCTCGCGTTCGACCAGAGCCGGGAATGTCACCTTTGGCGTAGCCGGCGCTTTGGTCGACGCAGCAGGCGCCGCGCCAAAGCCCGTGGTGGGCACGGGCATTGGGCCGGCAGGCACCGACGCGGCTGGCCCGGCGTCCGCCCATGTCTGCGGCACCGACAGCGTTCCGACAGAGCTTGCGTGACCCATAGTCGCCGCAGCACCATAGCCGAGCGAGGATCCCATCGGCGTCGGACCGCCCAGAGCAGGTGCCAGACCGAACCCGCCCAACTCGCCGGATTGCCCCATACCTTCGGAGGCGAACAGCGAATCGGCTCCCGGGAAGTTCATCCCGACGCCGGCGAGACTCGTGCCCATGCCGCCGACGTTGGTTCCCAGACCGGCGGCATCGGGACTTAGGCCGGCCGCATCCGAACCCAAATCGGCGACTCCACTTGACGAAGATGACCCCATGTCCACCAGGCTGTCCAGAGCCCCGAGGCCCGAGCTGGCGGCCGTGCCGGTGCCCGCAGTTTTGCCGACACCCTTGCCCGTCGAGCCCGCCAAACTCGACAGTGCACTCACCGGTCCAGTTGCCCCCGACGCGCCGGAGGATGCTAGCGCCGCACCGTTACTCGTCACCAGTGACGACAGGCCGGACGCCGTCTGCGTCGGCTGTGCGAGTCCCTGCAGCGTCTGAGGCACCGCCGACAATGAGGTCGAAGCGACGGTTTGCGCGTGGCTGCCGGCGGTAGCGCCGGCGGCTTGGGCCACCGCGGCGGACTGACCGGTCAGGCCGGCTGGGTTGGTGGTCGACTTGGGCGGGGCGAACGGCGCCAACGTCGAGGCGGCCGCCGAGCTGGCGGCGTAGCTGTACATGGCTGCGGCATCCTGGGCCCACATTTCCCCGTAGTGGGCCTCGGTGGCCATGATCGCCGCCGTGTTCTGACCCAGGAAGTTCGTCGCCATCAGCGCCATCAACTGCGCCCGGTTGGCCGCGACCACCGTTGGTGGCACCGTCATCGCGAACGCGGCCTCGTAGGCGGCGGCCGCCGCCCTGGCCTGGCTTGCCGCCTGCTCGGCTTGGGCCGCGGTGGCACTCATCCAGGTCACATACGGTGCGGCCGCGGCGGCCATCGACGTCGACGCTGCACCCTGCCAAGACCCACCGGTGAGCCCGGAAATCACCGAACCGTAGGAGGCTGCCGTGGAGTTCAGGTCAGCCGCCAGCCCGTCCCAGGCCGACGCGGCCGCCAGCATCGACCCTGCGCCAGGGCCGGCGTACATCCGAGCCGAATTGATCTCCGGGGGTAACGCCCCGTAGTCCATCGTCCTTACCTTTCTTTGCTTCCGTCGTGCCCGGGTTAGCCGGCTGCGATCGCGTTGGCGGCTTCGGTCGCGGCATAAGATGCGGCGTTGGTCTGCAGGGTGCTGACCAAGGCCGAATGAACGGCTGCCGCCGCAGCGCTGATGGCCTGATAGCTGCCCGCGTGGGCGGCGAACTGCGCCGCCGTCAGCGCTGACACCTCGTCGGCCGCCGCCGGGACGACCCCACCTGTCGGACCCGCTGCGGCCGCATTCGCGGCAGCCATCGCGGAACCGATGCCCCCGAGATCGCCGGCCGCCACCGACAGCATCTCCGGATGCGTGGTGACGAAAGACGAGAAATACATTGATTACTCCAAAGTTGTCTGTGAAAACTGCCCGCGTTCATCGTTGGTCGCGGAGACTGCTCTTCAGCGGATATTGTTACGGCAGAGTTACGTAAAACGTTCACGCACAATCGGTTAGCGGTGTAGCCTCACTTTTGGTCTGCCATCTCCCTGGTTAAGAGCTCTGTTACCCAGTCTTTTTGGAGCACAACGGCATCGCAAGCTCACCGATGAGATGCATAGGGAACCCATATCTGACGGCCTGGGCGGCTGCTCGCCCGACCGCCGACACATTTGAGAACGATATGAGTTTCGTGACAGCTTTGTGACAATGGCATGTGAGCGAGGAACGATGGAGGTGCATGGCGATAATGTCGGGTTCCGCGCGCGAACAGCGGCCACGTCAGGTCATCCTCGGTCAGTTGCCCCGGATCACCCGCGCCGATGGGTCACCCATCCGGGTTTTGCTGGTCGATGACGAACCGGCGTTGACCAACTTGGTCAAAATGGCTCTGCACTACGAAGGCTGGACCGTCGAGGTCGCGCACAGCGGTCGCGAGGCCGTGCCGAAGTTCGAGCAGGTCAGCCCAGACGTGCTCGTCCTCGACATCATGCTTCCCGATGTCGACGGCCTGCAGATCCTGGAGCGGATCCGCGAGGCCGCCGACTACACCCCCACCCTGTTCCTCACCGCACGGGACTCGGTGATGGATAGGGTCACCGGCCTGACCGCGGGCGCCGACGACTACATGACCAAGCCGTTCAGCCTGGAGGAGTTGGTCGCCCGGCTGCGCGGACTCCTTCGCCGCTCCAACTACCTGGCCGCGCCGGCGGAAGAGGGTCTCAAAGTGGGCGACCTCACACTCGACGGCGCCAGCCACGAAGTCGCGCGGGCAGGCATACCCATCCCGCTCACCTCAACCGAGTTCGAGCTGCTGCGCTTCCTGATGCGCAATCCGGGCCGCGCCCTGACCCGCACCGAGATCCTGGACCGTGTCTGGAATTACGACTTCGCAGGACGTACCAGCATTGTCGATCTGTACATCTCATATCTACGGAAGAAGATCGACGCCGGCATGGAGCCGATGATCCACACCGTGCGCGGTGTCGGATACATGCTGCGACCGCCGAAATGACCCGCGCCGGCGACGATGCAGAGCGAAGCGATGAGGAGGAGCGGCGCAAATGACCAGGGCCCCACGCACACCCTGGTGGCGCCCACGAACCTTGCGCCGTCAGCTGGTAGTTGGGCTGTCAGTGGTGGTCACGGTTGTCGTGCTGGTGGTCGGCGTGGTCACGGTGTTGAGTTTTCGCAACTACGTCAATGCGATCAACGATGCTGAAGTTACCGAATCGCTTGACGCACTCGACCATTCGTTCATCAGGTACCGCCGCGGTGAATCGACACATCATGGGGATATCGCACACGTGATGTTGGAATTCACCGGACAGAACGCGGGGAACATCATCGCCGTACTCCACAACGGCGATGTCATCGGCTCGGCGGTCTTCTACGAAGACGACCCTCGCCCCGCCCCGCCCGATGTCGTCGCCGCTATCAGGGCACAGCCCTGGCACGACGACCAGCAACGCACCGTGACGCTGGGCAGCCTCGGTTCATTCCTGGTAGACAGCCAAAGCGCCGGTCCCGAAGACCGCCTCGTCGTCGGGGTTTCGCTGGAGCTGGCAAACCGCACTATCACCCGTCGAATCATCAGCGCCACAATACTTTTGGTGGCCGCACTATTAGTAACGGCGGGCCTGACCACTCTGGTGGTCGGATACGCCCTGCGCCCCCTGCGCCGTGTCGCCGCGACCGCCGCCGAGGTCGCCAGCACACCACTTATCGGCGACGACCATCGCATCACTGCCAGAGTGCAATTGCAGGATATCGATCCGGACAACGAGGTGGGCATCGTCGCACATACCCTAAACCGATTGCTTGACAACGTAGACAGCGCACTCGTATACCGCGCCGAATCCGACCGGCGGATGCGGCAATTCCTCACCGACGCCAGCCACGAACTGCGCACGCCGCTGGCAGCGATCCAGGGCTACTCCGAGCTCACCCGCCAAGACAGCGCCGCATTGCCACCGACGACGGAATACGCACTGGCCCGTATCGAGTCGGAAGCCCAACGGATGACGTCGCTCGTCGACGAGCTGTTGCTGCTCTCGCGCCTGGGCGAAGGCGAGGATCTGCGCACCGAAGACGTCGACTTGGGCGACCTCGTCCTCGATGCGGTGAACGACGCGGCGGTGGCCGCACCCACCCATCGCTGGGTCAAGCACCTGCCCGACGAGCCGGTCTGGGTGCGCGGGGACCGCGACCGCCTCCACCAGCTCGTCAGCAATCTGTTGACCAACGGCTGGGTACATACCCCGCCCGGTGTCACGGTGACGACGGGAATCGCCTGCCGCCGATCGGAGAACGGTGAGCCATACGCCGAGTTGACGGTTGCCAACGACGGGCCCGACATTGACCCGGATCTCCTCCCACACCTGTTCGAGAGATTCGTGCGCGCGAAGAACTCCCCATCCGACGGGTCCGGAAATGGATTGGGCCTGGCTATTGTCGCCTCGATCGTCAAGGCCCACGAAGGCTCGGTCACCGCCGAATCCGGCAACGGCCAAACCAGTTTCCGGGTGCGCGTGCCCATCGTTGAGTAGTGGATCACACCCGCCGCAGCAAAGACCAGACGGTTCGCAAACTTCGGCTCGGCCTAGGCGTGTTCCTGCACAAACTATGGTCGACGGGTCTGGCCTACGAGCATAGGGTTAGACGCGTCCGCGGGCGGCAAACCCAGAGGTGGCCGGCAAGCGTAAAGAAAGCGTAAGGGATGCGGAATTACGTAAGAACGACGCATAGCTTCGTTCCAGATCTTCACCGAGGAGGTCTAGATTGCATGGCGATGCCCAGACTCGATCGACGATCGCTCTGATCGGCTTGTCACGAACGGAGAAACTATGTCCGTGGTTGCCTACGTCCTGCTGACGGTGGGAGTGTTCGCCGTCCTCGGCTTTGCGCAAAAGCTGGTCGAAAAGCTATGAGCTACGACAACATCATCGGCCTCGCACTGGCAGTGCTGCTGGCGGTCTATCTAGTCGCGGCCTTGTTCCTTCCGGAAAGGTTTTAGGTGAGCACTTCTGCCGCGGGGATCGCATTCCTCGCTTTGCTCGTGCTGGCATTGGTAGCGGTACACGTACCGCTGGGCGACTACATGTACCACGTCTACACCTCGCCGCGGGACTGGCGAGTCGAGAAGGTCATCTACCGCGCCATCGGCGCCGACCCCAAAGCCCAACAGCCCTGGTACGCCTACGCCCGCAGTGTCCTGGCGTTCTCGGCGGTCAGCGTGCTGTTTCTCTTCTTCTTCCAGTTGGTGCAGGGCAAGTTGCCGCTACACCTACACGATCCAGCGACACCGATGACCCCGTCGCTGGCGTGGAACACCGCGATCAGCTTCGTAACGAACACCAACTGGCAGGCGTACTCGGGCGAGTCGACGCAGGGCCACCTGGTGCAGATGGCCGGCTTGGCCGTGCAGAACTTCGTCTCCGCCGCGGTGGGCATAGCCGTCGCGATCGCGGTGGTTCGCGGCTTCGCCCGAATTAAGAGCAACGATCTGGGCAACTTCTGGGTGGATCTGGTCCGCGGGACGCTGCGCCTCCTGCTGCCGCTCTCGTTTATCGCCGCAATCGTGCTGATCGCCGGTGGAATGATCCAGAACTTCCACCTGCACGACCAGGTCGTGACCGCGCTGGGCGGCTCCCAGCAGACGATCACCGGAGGACCGGTCGCCAGCCAGGAAGCGATCAAGGAACTCGGCACCAACGGCGGCGGCTTCTACAACGCGAACTCCTCGCATCCGTTTGAGAACCCGACCGCCTGGACCAATTGGCTGGAGATCTACCTGTTACTGGTGATCAGCTTCTCGCTGCCGCGCACATTCGGGCGCATGGTGGGCAGCAAGAAGCAGGGCTACGCGATAGCCGCAATCATGACGACGCTCGCCGCGATCAGCTGGACGATCACGATGTGGATGCAGCTGCAGCACCACGGCACGGTGCCGACCGCGGTCGGGGCGGCCATGGAAGGTGTGGAGCAACGCTTCGGTGTTCCCAACTCCTCGGTGTTCGCCGTTTCGACCACGCTGACCTCTTGTGGTGCCGTCGACTCGTTTCACGACTCCTACACCAGCCTCGGCGGCATGATGACGATCTTTAACATGCAGCTGGGTGAGGTGGCGCCCGGCGGCACCGGATCTGGCCTGTACGGCATGCTGGTCCTTGCGGTGATCACGGTGTTCGTCGCCGGGCTGATGGTCGGGCGCACGCCGGAGTACCTCGGCAAGAAGATCAACCCCCGCGAAATGAAGCTCGCCGCAAGCTATTTCCTGGTCACTCCCCTCATCGTGCTGATCGGCACCGCCATCGCGATGGCGCTGCCGGGCGAACGCGCGAGCATGCTCAACACCGGACCGCACGGCCTGTCGGAGGTGCTATATGCGTTCACCTCCGGCGCGAACAACAATGGCTCGGCTTTCGCGGGCCTGAACGCCAACACCACGTGGTACAACACCGCAGTGGGCCTGGCGATGGTCTTCGGCCGGTTCCTGCCAATCGTGTTGGTGCTCGCGTTGGCCGGCTCGCTGGCCCGCCAAGGTCATAAGCCGGAGTCCCCCGGTACCCTGCCCACCCATCGTCCGCAGTTCATCGGAATGGTCGCCGCCGTCACGGTGATTCTTGTTGCCCTCACATTCCTGCCCATGTGGGCACTCGGGCCCCTGGCTGAAGGAATTCACTGAAATGCCAACTTCTACGGCTTTGAAAGCCCGTTCCGCCCGTTCATCGCAGCGCCACCACGGCGGCCACGCGCCGGGCGGGCGGGTTCAGGGCGGCCGACTCGACCCCGCGCTGCTGACCAAATCGCTGCCCGACGCATTGCGCAAGCTCGATCCGCGCACCCTGTGGCGCAACCCGGTGATGTTCATCGTCGAGATTGGCGCCGTCTGGTCGACGGTGCTGACGATCCGCGACTCGTCGTGGTTCGGCTGGCTCGTCGTGTTCTGGCTCTGGCTGACAGTGCTTTTCGGCAACATGGCTACGGCTGTCGCTGAAGGGCGGGGCAAAGCCCAGGCCGACACCCTGCGCAAATCCAAGGCCGACACCATCGCGCGCCGGCTACGAGGCTGGTCACCCGAGACTCCCGGCACGGAGGAGGACGTCCGGGCACCAGAACTGCAAAAAGGCGACATTGTCGTCGTGGAGGCGGGCGAAATGATCCCGGGCGACGGCGAGATCGTGGAAGGCATTGCGTCGGTGAACGAATCCGCCATCACCGGCGAATCAGCGCCGGTGATCCGGGAGTCCGGCGGCGACCGCTCCGCGGTCACCGGCGGCACCACCGTGCTCTCGGACCGCATCATCGTCAAGATCACCCAAGAGCCCGGCAAAAGCTTCATCGACCGGATGATTGCATTGGTCGAGGGCGCCAACCGGCAGAAGACACCGAACGAGATCGCGCTGAACATTCTGCTCGCGGCGCTGACCATCATCTTCGTCTTCGCGGTGGCCACGCTGCAGCCGCTGGCGATCTACTCCAAGACCAACAACCCCGGTGTGGCGAACACCTCCGCCCTCACCGACAACGGCGTCACCGGCGTTGTCTTGGTGGCTCTGCTGGTGTGCCTGATCCCCACCACCATCGGCGCGTTGCTGTCCGCGATCGGCATCGCCGGCATGGACCGGCTAGTACAGCGCAACGTGCTGGCCATGTCGGGCCGTGCGGTCGAGGCTGCCGGCGACGTCAACACCTTGCTGCTGGACAAGACCGGGACGATCACCCTGGGCAACCGGGAGGCATCGGAATTCATCCCGGTCACCGGTGTCACGTCCGAGGAGCTGGCGGACGCCGCTCAGCTGTCCAGCCTGGCCGACGAAACCCCCGAGGGCCGCTCGATCGTCGTCTACGCGAAACAGGCCTACGGGCTGCGCGAGCGCTCCCCCGGCGAACTCAGCCACGCCCACTGGGTCGAATTCACAGCGACGACCAGGATGTCGGGCGTCAACCTCGACGGACGACAACTGCGCAAGGGCGCGGCCAGCTCGGTGGCCAAGTGGATCCACGACCAGGGCGGCACCATTCCCGACATTCTCGGCGAGATCGTCGATGGCATTTCCGCCGCCGGCGGAACCCCGCTGGTGGTCGGCGTGGTCACCAACGGCGACGGCAAGAAAGCTGAGGTGCTCGGCGTCATCCACCTCAAGGATGTGGTCAAGCACGGCATGCGTGCGCGGTTCGACGAGATGCGCAAGATGGGCATCCGAACGGTGATGATCACCGGTGACAACCCGCTGACCGCCAAAGCGATCGCCGACGAGGCCGGGGTCGACGACTTTCTTGCCGAAGCCACCCCCGAAGACAAGATGACGCTGATCAAGCGTGAGCAGGAGGGTGGCCGGCTGGTCGCGATGACCGGTGACGGCACCAATGACGCGCCGGCGCTGGCTCAGGCCGACGTCGGGGTCGCGATGAACAGCGGGACCAGCGCGGCCAAAGAGGCCGGCAACATGGTGGACCTGGACTCCGACCCCACCAAGCTCATCGAGATCGTCGAGATCGGTAAGCAGCTGTTGATCACGCGTGGCGCGTTGACCACGTTCTCGATCGCCAACGACATCGCCAAGTACTTCGCGATCATCCCGGCCATGTTCGTGGCCCTGTTCCCCGGACTGGACACGATCAACGTGATGCGGTTGCACAGCCCGCAGTCGGCGATTCTTTCCGCGGTGATCTTCAACGCGGTGATCATCGTCGCGCTGATTCCGTTGGCGCTGCGCGGTGTTCAGTACACACCGAGCAGCGCGTCGAAACTGCTGAGCCGCAACCTTTACATCTATGGGCTGGGGGGCATCGTCGCCCCGTTCATCGGCATCAAACTGATCGACCTCGTCGTGCAATTTATCCCCGGGATGGGCTGACATGAACCGCGTCGGCGACGATGCAGTGGGGGCACCCCCAGCCGCGCAGCGGCGAGGGGGACGAAGCGATGAGGAGGAGCGACGCACATGAACCTTTCCAACCTGATTCGCCAGCACTGGGCGGCTCTGCGCGCGCTGCTGGTACTGACCGTGATCACCGGCTTCGCCTACCCCTTGGTCGTCTGGGGAGTCGCGCTACTTCCCGGGTTGCACGCCAAGGCGGAGGGCTCGATCGTCAACGTTTCCGGAAAGCCGGTCGGCAGCAAACTGATCGGCCAGCTGTTCACCGACAAGGACGGGAACCCACTGCCGCAGTACTTCCAGAGCAGGCCGTCGGCAGCCGGAAAGGGCTACGATCCACTGGCATCGGGACCCACCAACCTGGGCCCGGAAAACATCGTCGACACACCGGCCGATCCCACCAAGCTGGCTCCCGGCGCCGATCCGTCCACCGCCGGATTCAAACCTAGCCTGCTGACCCAGGTGTGCTCGCGCAGCTTCGCGATCGGCCAGCTCGAGAAGGTCGACGGCTCACGCCCGTTCTGCACCGGCGGCGGCGTAGGCGCTGTGCTGTCGGTGATCGGGCCGCGGGATTCATCCGGCAACGTGATCCATCCGACCCGGGTGGTCAGCGTGAACGAACCCTGCTCGAAGCCCGGCAGCGCACCAACCACGGTGTTCCAGCAGCTCTACGAGGGTGTGCGGGTGGAATGCGCGCAGTACGGCCAGGACTACTCGATCGGTCAGATCGTTCCGATTCGCGGCGCGGCGTCTGATCACCCGGTGGTACCTGCCGACGCCGTCACCGCCAGCGCTAGCGGCCTGGACCCCGATATCTCGCCGGCGTACGCCGATATCCAGGTGGCCCGGGTGGCGAGCACGCGCGGGATCAGCGCCGCCCAGGTGCGCGACGCGGTCCGCCACAACCAGCACAGCCGTCTGCTCGGCTTCGTCGGTGAGCCGAGGGTTAACGTGCTGCAACTCAATCTCGAATTGGACCGCAATTACCCGGTGAAGTCTTGAACTTTCCGGTTGATGTGAAGTCTTGAACTTTCCGTTAGATGATGTTCATGTGACCTCCGCCGATGAGCCGCCAGCGCCACAAGCGGCATGCCCCGATGAGCCGCTTGCGGCGGGAGCAACTTACCGCGATGACCCGCTTGCCCAAAATGTGCCAAAGCAGCGACGTGGCGAGTTGCGCATCTACCTCGGCGCGGCCCCCGGAGTCGGCAAGACCTACGCCATGCTCGGCGAAGCGCACCGCAGGCTGGAGCGCGGCACCGACGTCGTCGCGGCGGTAGTGGAGACCCACGGCCGCAAGAAGATCGCCGAATTCCTCGAGGGCATCGAGGTCATTCCGCCGCACTATATCTCCTACCGCGGAACCCTTTTCCCGGAACTCGATGTCGCGGCGGTGTTGCGGCGTCGGCCGCAAGTGGTGCTGGTCGACGAATATGCGCATACCAATATCCCGGGCAGCGCCAATGCCAAGCGCTGGCAGGACATCGAAACACTGCTTGACGCCGGGATCACCGTGATCTCGACGCTCAACATCCAGCACCTGGAGAGCCTCAACGACGTCGTCGCCCAGATCACCGGCGTCGAGCAGCGGGAAACCGTGCCCGACGAAGTCGTCCGAAAAGCAGCTCAGATCGAGTTGGTCGACATCACGCCGGAAGCGTTGCGGCGCAGGCTCGCGCACGGCAACGTCTATCCGCCGGAGCGGATCGACGCGGCGCTGTCCAACTACTTTCGCCCCGGCAACCTGACCGCGCTACGTGAAATCGCGCTGCTGTGGCTTGCGGACCAGGTCGATGCGGCGCTGGCGAAATACCGTGCCGACAAGAAGATCACCGACACCTGGGAAGCCCGCGAACGGGTGGTCGTCGCCGTGACCGGCGGCCCGGAATCGGAAACATTGGTGCGCCGCGCCTCCCGCATCGCATCGAGGTCGAGCGCCCAACTCATGGTGGTGCACGTCGTCCGCGGCGACGGACTGTCGGGCGTCTCCGCACCCCAAATGGGTAAGGTGCGCGAACTCGCCGCCAGCCTGGGCGCGACGGTCCACACCGTGGTCGGCGACGAGGTGCCGACCGCGCTGCTCGACTTCGCCCGCGAGACAAACGCCACCCAGCTGGTGCTCGGCACCTCCCGGCGGTCACGGTGGGCGAGGATCTTCAGCGAGGGAATCGCAGCGACCACCACCGAGCGCTCGGGGAAGATCGACGTGCACATGGTCACCCATGAGCAGGCTCACCGCGGGTTTTCGTTCTCGTCGGTCTCGCCGCGCGCTCGCAACATCGCGTCCTGGCTGGCCGCCATCACTGTGCCGTGGGCCCTCTTGGGGATCACGGCGCAGTGGTTGGACCCGGTGCTGGACATCGGCGCAAAGACTGCCGTCTTCTTCGCCGGGGTGATTGCCGTCGCGTTGTTCGGCGGTGTGGCACCGGCCGTGCTGTCGGGGCTGTTGTCCGGGGCGCTGTTGGTCTATTTCCTGACCGACCCCCGGCACGCCTTCACCATCGCCAAGTCCAGCCACGCCGTCACCATCGTGGTTCTGTTGGGGGTCGCGATGGCGATCGCCGTACTGGTGGACGCCGCAGCCAGCCGTGCCCGCGAGGCCAGGCGCGCGACTCAGGAGGCGGAGTTGCTGGCGCTGTTCGCCGGGTCGGTGCTGCGCGGCGCCGATCTCGCCACGCTGTTGGAGCGGGTACGGGAGGCTTACTCTCAGCGCGCGGTGTGCCTGGTGCGTGACGTTGACGGTCACCCGGAGCCGGTCGCAAGTGTGGGCAAAGACCCTTGCGCGACGGTGGATTCCGCTGACACCGCCGTGAAAGTGGGCGATGAGGAATTCTGGATGCTGATGTCCGGCCGCGCCTTGACCGCGCGTGACCGCAGGGTGCTGTCGGTCGTCGCGACGCAAGCCGCAGGTCTGGTTAAACAGGGTGAGCTCGCCGCAGAGGCCGGCAAGGCTCAATCGCTCGCCGAGGCCGATGAGCTGCGCCGCCTGCTGCTCTCTGCCCTCGGCCACGACCTGCGGACTCCGCTGACCGCCGCCAAGGCAGCGGTATCCAGCCTGCGCGCCGAAGACGTCTGGTTCTCGCCCGAGGACACCGCCGAATTGCTTGCCACCGTTGAAGAGTCGATCGACCAGCTGACCTCCCTGGTGGCCAACCTGCTGGACTCGTCTCGGCTGGCCGCCGGCGTGGTCCGGCCACAGCTCTCCGAGGTCTACCTCGAAGAGGTCGTGCAGCGCGCGCTTGTCAGTATTGGCAAGCGCACCACGGCCGTCGGCCGGGGCAGCCTCGACCGGGTCAAGGTGGAGGTCGGCGGGACGGTCGCGATGGCCGACGCGGGTCTGCTGGAACGGGTGCTGGCGAACCTCATCGACAACGCGCTACGTTACGCACCCAACAGCATGGTGCGGGTCAATGCGGGTCAGGTGGGGACGCGTGTGCTGATCAACGTCGTCGACGAAGGGCCGGGCGTCGCCAAAGGCGCCGCGGAGCGGATGTTCGAGCCGTTCCAGCGGCTGGGCGATACCGACAACAGCTCCGGTCTGGGCCTCGGCCTGTCGGTGGCCAAGGGGTTCGTCGAGGCGATGGGCGGCACCATTGCCGCGACCGACACCCCTGGCGGGGGGTTGACCATTTTGGTGGATCTCGAGGCGCCGCCGGAGGCACACTCATGACTCGCGTACTAGTGGCGGATGACGACCGGCAGCTTCTGCGTGCGCTGCGAATCAACCTGTCGGTGCGCGGCTACGAAGTGACCACAGCCGCAACCGGATCGGCTGCACTGCGGGCCGCCGCCGACCAACACCCCGACGTGGTGATCCTGGACCTTGGCCTGCCCGACATATCCGGCATCGAGGTGCTCGCCGGGCTGCGCGGCTGGATGAGCGCGCCGGTGATCGTGCTGTCGGCACGAACCGATTCCGCAGACAAGGTCGGAGCACTGGATGCCGGTGCAGACGACTACATCACCAAGCCATTCGGCATGGACGAGCTGCTGGCACGGCTGCGCGCCGCGGTGCGCAGGGCCGCTGTGTCAGCAGACGGCGACGAACCGGTGGTGGAAACCAGGTCATTCACTGTCGACCTGTCGGCAAAGAAGGTGATCAAGGACGGCACGGAGGTGCACCTGACACCCACGGAGTGGGGAATGCTGGAAATGCTGGTCCGCAACCGCGGCAAGCTGGTGGGGCGTGAGGACCTGCTCAGAGAGGTGTGGGGACCCAAGTACGCAAAGGAAACTCACTACCTGCGCGTCTATCTGGCGCAGCTGCGGCGCAAACTCGAGGATGACCCGTCGCGGCCCAACCATCTGCTGACCGAAGCGGGCATGGGCTATCGCTTCGAAGCGTGATCGTTTTTGTCGCTCATTAGCGGACACCTCGATCACGACGCACCGATCGCCGCAGTGCTTTTCGTGCCTAGATCCAATCCGTTCACAGCCAGACTTCAGGACTGCGTCGCCGCGGGCGAATCACTCTGTGCGAGAATGCCTTCAGGGTCTCGTCTGCGTTCCGGTGCCACGAACCGCGGATGGTAGCCAGTCACCTTCGCGTGACGCAAAATTCAGTGTCAAGGCCTGACGACATAACACCGTGGTGTAACCTTCAACAGTAACGGCATCGGCAAAGCGGGTGCCTACCCGCGCGGAGTCTTCGACTCGATCGCGATCAGGTATTCCCGAGTGGCGAATGAGAGCATGCATCATCACATCATTGTCAGCGGTGACGATGCGCTGGCCACGACGATCATCGAGGAGCTGAAAAGGGCTGGCGCGCGTGTCGTGAAGCTGGACAACACTGAGCTTGCCAACGCCGGCGTCGCCCGCTCGCTCGCCCGCGCCGAAATCGCGCGCGCGATCGCCGTCGTATGTGCCGGAGATGATGACGCCACAAATCTCGAAATCGCCTTGCTGGCAAGAAGAGCCAACCCGAACCTGCGTGTGGTGGCGCGGCTGACCAACGATGTGCTGCGCACAGCGGTGGCCGACGACAACGGGCCCGGTGCGATCTTCAACGTCGCCGAACTCGCCGCGCCGTCGGTCGTGGAAGCCTGCCTGTCACACACCACCCACCCGTTCGAAGCCGCCGACATCAAATTCGTCGCTTACGGCAGCGAAGCACCCCGCGACGGGACGCTGTGGGAGATCTACGGCGACTTGGCACCGGTAGCGGTCATCCGCGGCGAGAACTCCCCGACCCCCGGCGAGGTGGTGGCATGTCCGAGTCGGGATGAGCGGGTGCACGCCGGTGACTGGACGGTGATGATCGGGACCGCTGACGAGGCGGCCGATCGTGGCATCAAGGTTCGGCAGCCGACCGGGACACGCGCACAACGCCCCCGGCTGCGGCGAGTACTCGACGCCATCCGAGTGGTGCTCAATGACTTCAACCCGGCGTTCTATCCGGCGTTGGTGGGTGCGGGCATTCTGCTCGCCACCTCGATGATCGTGTTGCACTACAACTACCACCGCCCGCGGATGTCGTGGATCGACGCGCTGTACTTCACCGTCGAGACGATCACCACAACCGGCTACGGCGACTTCAGCTTCGGCCATCAGGTGATATGGCTACGCCTGTTCGCTGCCATGTTGATGTTCAGCGGAGCGACCACCATCGCTTTGCTGGTCGCGTTCATCGCGGACGTGCTGCTCTCGC
>NZ_JBKQTQ010000187.1:0-8184 GCF_052143115.1 Mycobacterium sp. | reverse complement strand
CCTCTTTTAGGCCCGCGGCACGACTGGTCGCTACGGGTGAACGGCCCCCTTAGCTCAGTCGGTAGAGCGTTTCCATGGTAAGGAAAAGGTCAACGGTTCGATTCCGTTAGGGGGCTCGGCGGACGCCGAGCAGGCGGGCGGACCGTGCCAGAGGCGATGTAGCTCAGTCGGTTAGAGCGAACGACTCATAATCGTTAGGTCGCCGGTTCGAGTCCGGCCATCGCTACAACACAACAACGCGACTTGTAAGAGGGAAAACGGACATGGCTTCCAGTACCGACGTGCGGCCGAAGATCACCTTGGCATGCGAGGTGTGCAAGCACCGCAACTACATCACGAAGAAGAACCGCCGCAATGATCCCGACCGGCTGGAGCTGAAGAAGTTCTGCCCCAACTGCGGCAAGCACCAAGCCCACCGCGAGACACGTTAGCGCTAACCCGCGAGCAAATATTCAGACTGACTAGGTAGGTTCTAGAGACGTGGCGTTGGGCAAAGACGTCGTCGGGATGCACTACCGGTACCCGGATCACTACATCGTGGAGCGGGAGAAGGTCCGGGAGTACGCCGTCGCCGTCAAAAATGATGATCTCTCCTTCTTCGAGGAGAAGGCCGCGACAGAGCTGGGCTATGACGGGCTACTGGCGCCGCTGACGTTCATCTCGGTGTTTGGGTACAAGGCTCAGTCGGCGTTCTTCGAATACGCCAACATCGGCATACAGGACGAGAAAATTGTGCAGGTCGACCAGGTGCTGAAGTTCCTGAAGCCGATCCAGGTCGGCGACAAGCTGTACTGCGACGTCTATGTGGACTCGATTCGGAAGGCGCACGGCACCGACATCATCGTCACCAAGAACATCGTGACCAACGACGCTGGTGAGGTCGTACAGGAGACTTACACGACCCTGGCGGGTCGTGCTGGCGAAGAGGGAGACGAGGGTTTCAGCCATGCCACTGCGTGAGTTCAGTTCGGTGCAGGTCGGTGACCAGCTTCCGGAGAAGGTCTATCCCTTGAACCGTCAGGATTTGGTGAACTATGCGGGTGTCTCCGGTGACCTGAACCCGATCCACTGGGACGACGAGATCGCCAAGGTCGTCGGCCTGGACACGGCGATCGCGCACGGCATGCTGACCATGGGGCTGGGCGGCGGCTACGTCACCTCGTGGGTCGGCGACCCCGGCGCGGTGACCGAGTACAACGTGCGGTTCACCGCGGTGGTGCCGGTACCCAACGACGGCAAGGGCGCCGAGATCCTGTTCACCGGCCGGGTCAAGTCGCTCGATCCGGACAGCAAGTCGGTGACGATCGCCATTACGGCCACCACGGGCGGCAAGAAGATCTTCGGTCGGGCCGTCGCATCGGCGACGTTGGCGTAACGATGGCGATCAATACCGACATCCGCGGGATGGTGTGGGAGTACCCGGACAGCTACGTGGTGGGCCGGGAGAAGGTGCGCGAATTCGCCAAGGCGGTTAAGGCCGACGACCCGGCCTGCCTGGATGAAAAGGCGGCCGCCGAACTCGGGTATGACGCCATCGTCGCGCCCCCAACTTTTTCCACGATCCTTGGGAAGCTGGCCCAGGCGGACTTCATGCGCAACGTCGATACCGGCTACGACACGCTGCAGATGGTCCAGGTCGACCAGCGGTTCGTCTTCCACAAGCCGATCCTTGCCGGCGACGTGCTGCATGCCCGGATGGAGGTCCACTCCGTCGTCGAACGGTTCGGCGCCGACATCGTGGTCACCAGGAACACCTGCACCAACGACGCCGGAGAGGTCGTGTTGGAGGCCTACACCACGGTGATGGGTCACGAGGGCGACGACTCGATCAATCTCAAGTGGGACATCGAGTCCGGGCAGGTCGTCCGGACGGCGTGATTAGTACCTGAGACCTGCTCCGATGTACACTCGGACCTCGGGGTTTTCCCATTACCAGCGCGTTTTTCCTTCAAATTGGTGAGCGCGCGCGTTGTGTAGGCCCCGCAAGCGCAGGTTGGCCTGCCAACCAGCGAAGGGGCGTAGCTCAACTGGCAGAGCAGCGGTCTCCAAAACCGCAGGTTGCAGGTTCAAGTCCTGTCGCCCCTGCTGAATACGTGCGGCGACGATGCGGGCCGGGACGGCCCGAGGAGAAGCCGGACCAGAAGTGAGTGCGATGGTGGACACTGGAGAGTGACCACCAACACGAGGTTGAACGAAGGAGCATGCGGTGAGCGACGAACGCGACGATGCCGACGCCGCAGCCGACGGCGGAGCCGAGGAAGCGCGCGGCCGCACGGCAGTGGTGACGCGGCCGCAGCGCCCTACCGGCAAGCGGTCCCGTCAGCAAGCGGAGGGCGCGGAGAACGATGTCACCGATGACGACAGCTCGTCGGGTGCGGTCGAGCTCACTGAGAGCACCGCCGACGATGAGGCGGGCAAGAAGCCCAAGAAAGCCAAGAAGGCCCGCAAATCACAAGGGTCGTCGACCAACCCGATCGTCTATGTCTACAACTACCTCAAGCAGGTTGTCGCCGAGCTGCGCAAGGTCATCTGGCCCAACCGCAAGCAGATGATGACCTACACCTCGGTGGTGCTGGCCTTCCTGGTGTTCATGGTGACGTTGATCGGCCTGGTGGACCTGGGCTTGGCCAAGCTGGTGCTAGAGGTATTCGGCTGAGGCCGCAGACGCGCCAGAGCTGACGTATAGGAAGGACCAAAAAAACCGTGACTATCTCCAACGGCGATCTGCCCGTGGGTGAGACGGTCGACATCGAACAGGCGTTACACGAGGTCACCGGCGAGGCGAGTGCCCCGGACGCGGTGGCCGACGACGCCACGACGTTGACCGACGACACCGCTGCGGAGGCCGCTGCGCCCGAAGAGTCGGCCGAGGCCGCCGCATCGGACGATGAAGACGATGAAGACGTCGACCCGGCTGTCACACTGAAAGCCGACCTGCGCCGCAAGCCCGGCGACTGGTACGTCATCCACTCCTACGCCGGATACGAGAACAAGGTCAAAGCCAACCTCGAGACCCGCGTGCAGAACCTGGACGTCGGCGACTACATCTTCCAGGTGGAAGTGCCCACCGAAGAGGTCACCGAGATCAAGAACGGCCAGCGTAAGCAGGTCAACCGCAAGGTGCTGCCCGGCTACATCCTGGTGCGCATGGACCTGACCGACGACTCCTGGTCGGCGGTGCGTAACACCCCCGGCGTCACCGGGTTCGTCGGCGCGACCTCGCGCCCGTCGGCGCTCTCGCTGGACGACGTGGTGAAGTTCCTGCTGCCGCAGGGCGCGGCCAAGAAACCTGCCAAGGGCGCGGCGAGCACTGCCGCCGCGGCCAGCGAAGGCGGTCTGGAACGCCCGGTGGTCGAGGTCGACTTCGAGGTTGGCGAGTCGGTCACCGTGATGGACGGGCCGTTCGCCACGCTGCCGGCGACCATCAACGAGGTCAACGCCGAACAACAGAAACTCAAGGTGCTGGTGTCCATCTTCGGCCGCGAAACACCTGTGGAACTGGGCTTCACCCAGGTCTCGAAGATTTAGCGCTGCACGAAAGGAACATCAACATCTCATGGCCCCGAAAAAGAAAGTCGTCGGGCTGATCAAGCTCCAGATCCAGGCTGGGCAAGCCAACCCCGCGCCGCCCGTCGGCCCGGCGCTCGGCCAGCACGGCGTCAACATCATGGAATTCTGCAAGGCGTACAACGCTGCGACGGAAAACCAACGCGGCGACGTCATCCCGGTGGAGATCACGGTCTACGAGGACCGCAGCTTCACATTTGCGCTCAAGACTCCGCCTGCGGCCAAGCTGCTGCTCAAGGCCGCTGGGGTGGCCAAGGGATCGGCCGAGCCGCACACGAACAAGGTCGCCAAGGTCAGCTGGGATCAGGTCCGCGAGATCGCCGAGACCAAGAAGGCCGACCTCAACGCCAACGACATCGACGCCGCCGCGAAGATCATCGCCGGCACCGCCCGGTCGATGGGGATCACCGTCGAGTAGGACGGCGATTTCGTGGGAGGGCCAGCTTCGGCCCGCTTCATCAACCACAACCCAACATCAGATTGGATTATCGAATGAGCAAGAACAGCAAGGCATATCGCGCGGCCGCCGAGAAGGTGGACCACACCAGCCTCTACACGCCGCTGCAAGCGGCCAAGCTGGCCAAGGAGACGTCGTCGACCAAGCAGGACGCGACCGTCGAGGTGGCCATTCGGCTCGGTGTTGACCCGCGCAAAGCCGACCAGATGGTCCGCGGCACGGTGAACCTGCCGCACGGCACCGGTAAGACCGCCCGGGTGGCGGTGTTCGCGGTGGGCGAAAAGGCCGAGGAGGCAACCGCGGCCGGCGCTGACGTGGTCGGCAGTGACGACCTGATCGAGAAGATCCAGGGCGGGTTTTTGGACTTCGACGCGGCGATCGCCACGCCCGACCAGATGGCCAAGGTCGGCCGGATCGCGCGGATCCTCGGGCCGCGTGGCCTGATGCCCAACCCGAAGACCGGCACCGTCACCCCGGACGTCACCAAGGCGGTGTCTGACATCAAGGGCGGCAAGATCAACTTCCGGATCGACAAGCAGGCCAATCTGCACCTGGTCATCGGTAAGGCGTCCTTCGACGAGAAGCAGCTCGCGGAGAACTACGGCGCGGCGCTCGACGAGGTGCTGCGGCACAAGCCGTCGTCGTCGAAAGGTCGCTACCTGAAGAAGATCACGGTGTCGACGACCACCGGCCCGGGTATCCCGGTCGACCCGTCGATCACCCGTAACGTCGCCGAGGCGTAGGCACTCGGGTATTCAAGGTGGGTCACCGACAGTCGAACACACCTTCTTCTCTTAAGATCCCCTCATGAGAAGTGCCTCGGGTAACGAAGGTGGCGGTCGCGGAGACCGGCTGGAGTTGACCGACTACCTCGATGCGGATGGCGGCATCGTCCTGCCAGAAGGCGTCAACCTGGTGACATTTCTGGACCGCCACATCGCCGACATCGGCGATGCCATCGCTTACCGCTACCTCGACTACACCCAGCATGCCGACGGTGAGGCCATCAACTTGACCTGGGCCGAGCTGGGCACCAGGTTGCGGGCGATCGGTGCGCGCCTGCAGCAGGTGACCTCCCGGGGTGATCGGGTGGCCATACTGGCTCCGCAGGGCATCGACTACATCGTCGGTTTCTTCGCTGCGATCAAGGCCGGCGACATCGCAGTGCCGTTGTTCGCGCCTGAGTTCCCCGGGCATGCGGAGCGCCTCAACACGGTGCTCGCCGATGCCCAGCCCGCGGTGATACTGACCACCGCTGCCGCGGGTGCGGCGGTTCAGGAGTTCGTTCGGTCGCTACCGCGCAGCCGCAGACCGCGGGTGATCGCGATCGATGAAGTCCCCGACTCGGTGGGCGCCACGTTCGCCTCGGTTCATCTCGATACCGACGACATTGCGTATTTGCAGTACACCTCGGGGTCGACGCGGGCGCCGGTTGGTGTGGAGATCACCCACCGGGCGATCGGCACCAACGTGCTGCAGATGGTGATCTCGACCGGCATGGACTGGGACATCCGCAGCGTCAGCTGGTTGCCGCTCTACCACGACATGGGCCTGCTGATGATCGTGTGCGTGGCGGTATTCGGCACCCAGGTCACGCTCATGTCGCCGATCGCGTTCGTCCGAAGGCCGCAGCGGTGGATCCGCCAGCTAGCAGCCGAGTCTCAGCACGGCCGCACATTCGCGGCGGCTCCGAATTTCGCGTTCGACCTGGCCGTTGAGCGCGGGCTCCCCGATGCCGGCGAGGACCTCGACCTGAGCAATGTGGTGTCGCTGATCAACGGCTCCGAACCGGTCAGCATCTACTCGATCGCGAAGTTCAACGCGGCGTTCGCCCCGTATGGCCTGCCAAGCACGGCGGTCAAGCCGTCCTACGGCATGGCCGAGGCGACCCTGTTTGTCTCGACCATCGACCCCGCCGCTGGGGCAACCCTTATCTACCTGGACCGCGACCAGTTGGGCGTCGGGCGTGCGGTTCGGGTCTCGCCGGACGCGCCCAACGCCATCGCGCAGGTTTCCTGCGGCCGGATCGCCCGCAGCCAGTGGGGCGTCATCGTCAACCCCGACACCGAGGCGGAATTACCCGACGGGGAGGTCGGCGAGATCTGGTTGCACGGCGACAATATCGGCCGTGGATACTGGGCACGCCCCGAGGAAACCGAGCGGGTGTTCGGCAACAAGCTGCAGTGCCGACTGCCGGTAGGCAGCCATGCGGACGGGGCGCCGAGCGAGGCCACCTGGCTGCGGACCGGTGATCTTGGCGTCTATCTCGACGGTGAGCTCTACATCACTGGGCGTATCAAAGATCTGATTATCGTGGATGGCCGCAACCACTATCCGCAGGATATCGAGGCCACCACGGCTGAGGCGTCGTCGGCAGTGCGCTCGGGCTACGTCGCGGCGTTCTCGGTGCCGGCGAACCAGGTGCCGGGAGCGCCCGCCGATGAGGCCGGCGAGCGTCTGGTCATCGTTGCCGAGCGGGCGGTTGGCGCGGGCCGGGCTGATCTGCAACCGGTGATCGATGCGATCCGGGCGGCGGTATCGCGCCGGCATGGCCTGCCGTTGTCGGATGTGCTGCTGGTGGCGGCCGGCGTTATCCCGCGAACCACCAGCGGCAAGCTGGCGCGTCGGGCGTGCCGCGCGCAATATCTCAACGGCGAGTTGGGCCTGCGGGGCCATTCTTGATCGATCGCGAACCGCCCGATCGACGTGCGGCCGGGCTACTTCTGCAGCGTGTACTGATGAACGCTGGTGCAGCCCTCGCGGAATAACCGCACGCAGCCGTTGAGGTATTTGTCGTAGCGGTCGTAAACCTCCTGCGACTGGGCCGAGATGGCCTCGTCGCGGTGCGCCGCCAACGCTGCCGCCCAGTCCTGGAGCGTCCGCACGTAGTTCGGCCCTATTTCGTCGTCCCGGCTTACCGTGAACCCGGCCGCGGTGGCGTATTCCCTGGGCATCGACGCCGACGGCAACTGCCCGCCGGGGAAGATCTCTTTAATGATGAACAGGACGAACCGGGCCAATTCGAGGGTCAGCGGAATGCCCTTGCTTTGCGCTTCCTCCGAGCCGCTGATCGTGGTGATGGTGTGCAGCAGCATCCGGCCATCTTTCGGTAACGCGTTGTAGGCCATCTCGAAGAAGGCGGGATAGCGCTTGTGGCCGAAGTGCTCGAACGCGCCGATCGACACGATGCGGTCGACCTTGCCCTCGAATTCCTCCCAGCCCTGCAGCCGCACCTCGATGTTGCGGGTGGTCGGAACTTTGGCCAGCTTGGCGATGGCATACTCGCGCTGGCGTTCGCTGAGGGTGAGCCCGATCACGTTGACGTCGTAGTTTTCGATCGCGCGCTGCATGCCGCCGCCCCAGCCGCAGCCGATGTCGAGCAGGGTAGCTCCCGGCTGCAGGTCTAGCTTGCCCAGCGCAAGGTCGAACTTGGCGTTTTGCGCCTCGTCGCGGGTGGTGTTCTTGCTCTCGTAGTAGCCGCAGGTGTAGCCCATCGTGGGCCCCAGGAACAGCTCGAAGAACTCGTTGGAAATGTCGTAGATCGACTGAAGCTCTTCGTACTTCGGCTCAAATTTTGGCACTGCTGTAGGGTTCTCCATCTTGAAGTGGGATGGCCGGCGGCCGCATGTCTGATCTCCCTGACCTGACCCGCATTTCCTCGGGTGGTTCGTGTCCGATGCTGTTCAACAAAACGAGCCATGCGTCGTTGATAGCCCGGGACACGGCCCGCCCGGCGGAAGGGCGCATTCATTTGTCGGCTACACCGTGGATCACCACGGTCGGGCGCGGTGACCTGCCGATCATAGCCAGCCGACTGCGTCCATCGCGACCCCGCGTCATACGACGGGCGGAGTCCAGCACCCCCGTGCGGCCAACCATCCCGGCCGGCTTGGCAGTCTCGAGGAAGTGTCGTCAAGTCCTAATAGTTCTGTAGCCATCGGGTGACGCCTGGTCAATTCCCGAGGTGTGACCTCTTTCCACAGACGGGCGGATCCGGTGGCTGCACTCTCTGGGTTCGGTGCCGGCGCTGATGGGCTGGATGGTTTCGGCGTGTCGCGCGGGGTGTCGGGTCCGGGGAGTTTGACGCTGGATTTGTGGTTGGAGCCCGCCCGCGTGATCGACGCCTTGTCACCGAAGAACCGTGGAGTTCTGACACCAGA
>NZ_JBKQTQ010000186.1:0-10382 GCF_052143115.1 Mycobacterium sp. | reverse complement strand
CTGCACCCTCGACGAGGCCGCCCGTGAAATGGACCTTCTCGACTACGACTTTCACCTGTTCACTGAGCAAGGCACCGGCACTGCGGCTGTCCTGTACCGCGCCGGCGCGACGGGCTACCGCGTTGCGCTGGTAGCGCCCGCGTTAGCCGACCAGCTGAGCCCATACGCGCTGCCCGTGACCATCAGCCGACACCCGGTGCCGTGTCTGACCGAAGAGGAAGCCGCCAACCGGCTGGGCCTGCTTGGCCTGCCGTTCCTGTTCTTTATCGACGCCGCCCAGGGCCGCGTCAGCGTGTTGTATCACCGCTACGACGGGCATTACGGCTTGATCACCCCGGCGGGCTAGGCGTCTGGCACGTCGGCACACCCAGTGACCTTCGTCCAGCGGTCAGGTGTCTTTGCGCCCTTACGTCCCGAGGGCAGATTGACGGAACGTTGAGAATGCCGAGATGGTTCGAGGTTGCCACCGGCTCACGGTGAAAGGAGTTTTGAGTCATGAGTGGTCGGAATTTCGGCCTGGGGCCGGCGGCAAGCGAGTACAGCGGCGCGGAGGACGACAACCAGCTTCAGCCAGAGGACACGCTGATCGACCGCGGCATCGACGACGTACTCGACGAGGGATATTCGCCGTCCGAGCGACCGTACGGACGTGGTGCCTTCGGGCCGTCGGAAAGCATCGACCAGCAGCTTGCAGAGGAAGAGCCAGATCCGCTGTCGCGAATCGGTAACCCGCTCGACAGGGATGAACAGCAGCGGTCCGACGAAGCCGAGCGTGAAATCGAGTTCCCGCAGCGACGCGAGGTTGGGCGGGTGCGAGCGGGTCGACTTGTCGCCCCGGACAGGGGGTTTGGTGAAGACACGGAGGCAGAGCTGGTGGCCGAGGACGTCGGTATCAGCGGGGGAGCAGCGTCTGCCGAAGAGGCCGCTATTCACATCATCGACGATGGGGACTAGGTCTGCTGGTGCCCCGTTCGGACGTGAGTGATGACTTTCGGCCTCGATCGCAAAGACGAATGGCGGACCCGTCAGTTTGAGGTAATAGTTGGCCCTGACGCAGAGAAGTGTCTGAACCGCATGAGATAATTCGACACTCGCGATCGAGCACTGAAGTACTTTCAGCAGGTCCTCCTTGGACATCGCGGATGTCCAAGGAGGCAACGCCTTCGACGGCATTCACCTGGCTGCCATGGCCGGCAGCGTCGATCTGCTCCAGCGGTGCTTCACCGGCCTGGAATTCCGCACCGACCGTATCGCCTCAATCCGCTGCGGCCAGAAGCTATTGGGAAAACTAACGTTTCCCTTGCGGTGCCGCCGGCAGCGCCTGCACCTGGAAGTCAGCGGGCGGCAAGCAAAAATCGGCTCTGATGCCGAACAGACCAACGCGATCGACATCGAGTACCGCGACCGCGTCCAGCGCCTCAAGCCCGGACACACTATCGGGTTCTCGTAGCGCCTACGCGCTGTGAATTCCCTTGACGCGTCCCCGTTTGCGCTGGCGCGTCCGGCTGATGGCCACCAGCCGTGCAACTCCTTGCTCGATGCCGGCGGCGAGTCGATCAACGTCAGGTGCGGTGTCGTGGTCGGCGGTAATGCCGAAGACGAAACTATCGGCGTAGCTCACCATCGCGATGCCTGTCCGCAGGTGAAGGGCAATCGGCGGCACCGGCAGGACTTCCAGCACCTCGCGACCCATCAGCTTCTGCCGACCACGAGGGCCGGGAACGTTGGTTGCCAAAGCGGCCACGGCATGTTGCGGCAATCGGGTCAGCAGTCGGACGGTCCAAGCCGACAGGGCGAACGGGATCATGTTGAACGCCGACAGAAATGCGGTGCCGCCCTCACGCTGACCACTGCCTTTCGCCGTCGTCATCCGGCGGTGCACGAGCTCCAATTGCTGAACCGGGTCCGCCTCGTCGACGGGCAACAACGGCAGCATCGCCGAGACCCGGTTGTCGGTGTGATGGAAGTCCATCATCGACCGGACCGACACCGGAACCAGGGTGCGCAGCGAGTCGTGGCGGGGCTGTTCACCGCGGTTGAGCAGAAGGTTGCGGTAGCTGTCGGTGATCGCGGCCAGCGCCACGTCGTTGATCGTTACATCGAAGCTCCGGGATACCTTCTGCAGCTGGGCGAGCTTAACCCTCGCCGCGCTGTAGCGCCGAATAGTTGTCACGGATCCGGTCAGCGACGATTCGGGCGGTGAGCTCAGCAGGTGCGCCGTCAGCTCAGCCGCGCCCACCGCGGCGTGTTCAGCGGCGGTGGCCGTGGCGACCGCGGTACGCCACATGCCGCCCAGCCAGGTCAATGGGTTCACGCTCATCGGGGGCGGACGCAGCGCGGGCCCATCCGGTTCCTTGGCGGCGCGAATTTTTTTCGCGAAGGTCTCGCCGCCGCCGCTGTCGCTGAGCTTCGCCAGCATCTGGGTGGTGGCGATGCCGTCGGCGATGCAGTGATGGAGTTTCGTCAGGACGGCCCACCTGTTGTCGGTGAGGCCTTCAATGATCCAGCACTCCCACAGCGGACGCTCACGGTCGAGCCGATGCTGCATGACATTCGCGATCATCTGGAACAGCTCGGCGTCATCGCCGGGTTCGGGCAGCGCGACGCGGTACAGGTGGCGCGAGATGTCGAAGTGCGGGTCGTCGACCCATTCAGGTGAGCCGAGGTCGAGTGGATGGGTACGCAGTATCTGGGTGCAGCGCGGAATTCCGCGTGCCCGCTCGGCAAAGGCTGAGACAAGCTCGTCGTAGCGCGGCACCGGCCCTGCCACGATCGATACACCGCCAACCGCCAGACTCACATGGGGATCGGAATCCTCAGCCTCCAGGAAACTGGCATCCAGAGCCGTCAAGTGTTCCATTACGCAACTGTCCACCCTGCGCGCGGCTGTGAGCAGGGTCGGAAGTCCTTACCTCAAAGGACGAACGACGCTTCAAAGCCGCCGGGAGCCGTCATAGTGTGAGCCAGGTGACGACCGAGTGGCCGGGGCGTGGCGGCCAAGTATTTCGCGCCGCGCCCCGCGCCGATGTGACGGCTCTGCCGGACCTGCTGCGCGGCCAGCCCCGCGCAGGCCCGGACCGCGACCGCCGTCCGATATATGTCGATCTGCTGCCGCCGTGCAATGCCGCGTGCCCGGCGGGGGAGAACATTCAAGCATGGCTCGCCCACGCGCGGGCCGGCCGCCACGAACAGGCCTGGCGTCAGCTGGTCGCCGACAATCCTTTTGCCGCCATCCACGGCCGGGTCTGCTACCACCCCTGCGAGTCGGTCTGCAACCGCGCACATCTCGACGGCGCGGTCTCGGTTCACGCGGTGGAGCGGTTTCTCGGCGACGCCGCTCGCGAGCAGGGATGGCAGTTCGAGCCGCCGCCGCAGTCGCCGGGAAAACGGGTGCTCGTCGTCGGCGCCGGACCGAGCGGACTTTCCGCCGCGTACCACCTGGCGCGGCTCGGGCATCAAGTCGAGATCCGCGATGCGGGGGCAGACCCGGGCGGGATGATGCGTTACGGCATCCCCAACTACAGGCTGCCCCGGGACGTTTTGGACGCTGAGGTGGCGCGCATCGCGGCCATGGGCGTGACGCTCACCTGCGAGCATCGGGTCGATGACCTTGCGGCTGAACGCGAAGCCGGTAACTTCGACGCCGTATTCGTCGCCGTTGGGGCGCATTTGGCCAAACGGGTCAACATCCCCTCAGCGGATGCCGGGTCGCTGCTGGACGCAGTGTCGTTCCTGCGCGGCGTCGCCTCCGGCGAACGACCCAACCTCGGCCGCCACGTTGCTGTCTACGGGGGCGGCGACACCGCGGTGGACGCCGCCCGTGTCGCCCGCCGCTTGGGCGCCGAAGACACCGTCATCGTCTACCGTCGCACCGAAGCCCAGATGCCAGCTCACGAGCAGGAGGTCCAAGAGGCCGAGCGGGAAGGTGTTCGGATCAACTGGTTACGCACGATCACCGCCTTCGACCGCCCCGAGCTGCAGGTGGAGCTGATGGAGCTCGACGAATCCGGACACCCTTGTCCGACCGGACAATTCGAGATGCTCGCTGCCGACACCGTGATCATGGCGTTGGGCCAGAAGACCGAGTCGGCGTTTATGCGGACACTGCCTGGAGTGGAGTTCGACGACGACGGTTCTGTGCGGGTGTCGTCATCGTTGATGACCGGCTGTCCGGGTGTGTTTGCCGGCGGCGACATGGTGCCGTGCGAACGTACCGTCACCGTCGGGGTGGGCCACGGCAAGAACGCGGCCCGCCACATCGACGCGTGGCTGCGGGGAGGCTTGGGGGAGCGCCCGTCGAAGCACCCCATCGCGACCCTCGACGAGCTGCACCTGTGGTACTTCGGTGACGCGTCTCCGCGTGCGCAGCCCGAACTTCCGCCTGCACAGCGCGTCACGGGATTCGACGAGGTCGTTGGTGGCTTGTCCGCCCAGGCCGCGATTTTCGAGGCCGGTCGGTGTCTTTCGTGCGGCAACTGCTTCGAATGCGATGGCTGTCTGGGGGCCTGCCCCGAAGATGCGGTGATCAAGCTGGGACCGGGGCACCGCTATCGGTTCGACTACGACCGGTGCACCGGTTGCGCTACGTGCTTCGAGCAGTGCCCGGTGCACGCTATCGAGATGGTGCCGGAGCCGAGATGACGCGCGCCACGATAGATGGCAATGAGGCGGCGGTCTCGGTCGCTTACCGGCTCAGCGAGGTGTGCTGCATCTACCCGATCACCCCGTCCTCACCGATGGCTGAGCTGGCCGATGACTGGTCGAGCCGGCATCGGGCCAACGTGTGGGGCACTGTCCCGACGGTGGTGGAGATGCAAAGCGAGGGCGGCGCGGCCGGCGCGCTGCACGGCGCGCTGCAGGGCGGCGCGCTCGCGACCACATTCACCTCGTCGCAGGGCTTGCTACTGATGATCCCGAATATGTACAAGATCGCCGGAGAGCTGACCTCCGCGGTCATCCACGTCGCGGCGAGGTCCCTTGCCGCGCAGGGCCTCTCGATCTTTGGCGACCATCAGGATGTCATGGCGGTGCGCCAGACCGGCTTTGCCCTGCTGTCGTCCGCCTCGGTGCAGGAAGCCCATGATCTGGCGCTAGTGGCCCACGACGTGACGTTGCGTACCCGCGTTCCGTTTCTACATTTCTTCGACGGCTTTCGCACCTCCCACGAGCTCAACACCATCGAACTGCTTACCGACGACCAGTTGCGAGCCCTGGTTCCGGAGAAGTTGATCCTGGCCCACCGCGGCCGTGCACTGTCACCGGCGCGGCCGGTCATCCGCGGCACCGCGCAAAATCCCGACACCTACTTCCAGGCCCGCGAGACCGTCAATCCGTTCTACGCGCGGGTGCCCGCCGTGGTCGAAGAGTCGATGGCGCGGTTGGGGCGGCTCACCGGCCGGGAGCTGCACATCGTCGACTACGCCGGGCATCCGCAGGCCGGCCGGGTGCTGGTGCTGATGGGATCTGGCGCCCAGACCGCCGCAGAAACCGTGGCCGCTCTCGCTGCTCGCGGGGAGCGGGTCGGGGTGATTCAGGTGCGACTGTATCGGCCGTTTCCGGTGCAAGCGCTGCTTGCGGCGCTGCCCCCTACCGTCCGCAGAATCGGCGTGCTGGACCGCACGAAAGAGCCCGGGTCGCTCGGCGAACCACTGTTCCTTGACGTCGTTGCCTCGCTGACCGAGGCATACAGCAGAGGTGAGCGGTCGCAGCTGCCGACGGTGTGCGGGGGACGCTACGGGCTGTCGTCAAAGGAGTTCACTCCGGCCATGGTCGCCGGCGTGTTCGGCGAACTGGCCGGCGAACAGCCGCGAGCCCGCTTCACCGTCGGCATCGACGACGATGTCTCGGGCACCAGCATCGCCTACGACCCAGGCTTCGATATCGAGTCCACCGACACGGTGCGCGCGGTGTTCTTCGGGATCGGCTCGGACGGCACTGTCGGCGCCAACAAGAACACCATCAAGATCCTCGGCAGCGAGGAGAGCCTATTCGCGCAGGGCTACTTCGTCTACGACTCCAAAAAGTCTGGATCGCAGACCGTTTCGCATTTGCGGTTCGGCCCCAACCCGATCCGGGCGCCGTATCTGGTGCGGCGAGCGGACTTCGTCGGCTGCCACCACGAACGGTTCCTGCAGAAGGTCGACGTGCTGGATTGCGCCGCGCAGGGCGCTGCGTTGTTGCTCAACAGCCCCCGTCCGGCCGACCGCGTGTGGGACAGCCTGCCCCACGCGGTCCAACAGCAGATCATCGACAAACACATCAGGCTGTATGTCATCGACGCGGGCGCCATCGCCCGCGAGATCGGGCTGGCCGGCCGGATCAACATTGTTCTGCAGACCTGCTTTTTCGCCATCTCCGGTGTGCTGCCCGGCGACCAGGCGATCGCCCGGATAAAAGAAAGCGTCGCCGAGACCTACGGGGGGCGCGGCGCCGACGCGGTGACCCGCGAACTCGCCGCCGTAGACCGCGCAGTGGCTGGACTCCAGCGGGTCGACGTCCCCGATGTCGTCAGCTCCACCCGCGAGCTCGAGCCGCCGGTTCCGCCCGACGCGCCGGATTTCGTGCGGACGGTCACCGCCGAGATGATCGCCGGCCGCGGGGACGCACTGCCGGTCAGCGCACTGCCGGTAGACGGCAGCTACCCCAGCGGCACCAGCGCCTACGAGAAACGCAACATCTCCGACCTCGTCGCGGTCTGGGATCCCGACACCTGCATCCAGTGCGGCAACTGCTCATTTGTCTGTCCGCACAGCGTGATTCGCAGCAAGTTGTACGACCAGGAGCGACTCCATGACGCGCCCGCGACGTTCCCCTCGGCGCCGCTGGATGCCGTCGGTCTGCCCGACGCCCGCTACACACTGCAGGTGTACGTCGAGGACTGCACCGGATGTGGGTTGTGCGTGGAAGCCTGCCCCGTCGCTGCCCCAGGCACGCCGATCACCAAGGCGATTAACCTTGAACCCCGCGAGCCGTTAGTCGCCGCCGGCCGCGAGAACGTCGCATTCTTTGAGGCCCTGCCGGTGACCAGCCGATCCCGCGTCGACTTCGGCACCGTGCGGGGTGCGCAGTTCCTGCAGCCGCTGTTCGAATTTCCCGGCGCATGTGCGGGCTGCGGCGAAACGCCGTACCTGAAACTACTGTCGCAGCTGTTCGGCGACCGGTTGATGATCGCCAACGCCACCGGGTGCTCCTCGATCTACGGTGGCAACCTACCGACCACACCGTGGACGACCAACGCCGACGGGCGCGGCCCCGCATGGTCCAATTCGCTGTTCGAGGACAACGCCGAGTTCGGCCTCGGCCTTCGGCTCGCCGCCGACACGCACCTGCACCAAGCCCGGCAGCGGCTGATCCAACTGCGCGATGTCCTGGGCGCCGACCTCGTCGACGCCATCTTGGCCGCGCCGCAACTGCGGGAATCCGAACTGCACGCCCAGCGCGAGCGGGTCGCCGAACTCGAAACCCGGCTTGACCGCCTCGAACCCGGGGTGGCCGAGGAGTTACGCAGCATCATCGACCACCTGATCAGGCGCAGCGTGTGGATCGTCGGCGGCGACGGTTGGGCCTACGACATCGGCGCCGGTGGGCTCGATCACGTGCTGGCCGGCGGGCGCAACGTCAACGTGCTGGTGCTCGATACCGAGGTGTATTCCAATACCGGCGGGCAGATGTCGAAGAGCACACCGCTGGGCGCGGTGGCGAAGTTCGCCGCAGCCGGCAAGACGGTGCCACGAAAAGACCTGGCGCTGCAGGCCATTTCGTACGGCAGCGTCTATGTCGCGCGGGTTGCGATGGGTTCCGACCCGCAGCAAACGCTGCAAGCGTTGCGCGAAGCCGAGGCCTACGATGGGCCGTCCCTGGTGATCGCCTACAGCCACTGCATCGCTCACGGCTTCGAGATGCGTTATGGCCTCGACCAACAGTACCGGGCGGTGGCTAGCGGGCACTGGCCGTTGATTCGATATAACCCGGTGCTGCGCGCCACAGGCACGCCGCCGTTCCTGCTGGACTCCCACCGTCCACGCCTACCACTCGCCGACTATCGCTACCGCGAGCTGCGCTACCGGAGCCTGACCAACTCCGATCCCGATGAGGCCGAACGGCTTCTCGCGTTGGCGCAGGAGTCGATCGACCAGCGCTGGAAGACTTACGAAGACATGGCTTCTCGCGCTCCCCAGCACTTTCCGTCTGATTCCCGGAAGGGCAGCTGATGGACCTGACGACCCGCTACCTCGGACTCACCCTGCGTAGCCCGTTGGTGGCCTCGGCGTCCCCGCTCAGCCGCACGGTCGATGGGGTCCGCCGGCTCGCGGACGCCGGGATTGGCGCTGTGGTGCTCTACTCGCTGTTCGAGGAACAGCTGCGACGCGAAGCCGAGCACAACGTGCGGATGGTCGCCCAGGGCACCGAAAGCTACCCGGAATCCCTGACGTACTTTCCCGCCACCGTTGACCATGGCCAGGGCGCTCACGGATATCTACGTTTGGTGGAGCGCGCCACGGCTGCTGTTGACATCCCCGTTATCGGCAGCCTCAACGCCACCACCCCTGGCAGTTGGGTTCACTACGCCTGCTCCATGCAGGACGCCGGCGCCGCGGCGATCGAGCTGAACATTTACTATCTGCCCGGCGATGCACGCGTCGACGGCCGTGAGGCCGAGCAACGCCATCTCGACGTGCTGGCCGCGGTCAAGGACGCGGTAAGGGTTCCGGTGGCGGTCAAACTGAGTCCGTATTTCAGTGCGACTGCCGACATGGTGCATCGGCTGGACGTGGCCGGTGCCGACGGGTTGGTGCTGTTTAACCGATTCCTGCAGTCCGACATCGATCCCGAGACCCTTACCACTGTCCGCGCTGTCACGCTGTCGACGTCCGCGGAGATGCGGCTGCCAATGACCTGGATCGCGCTGCTGCGCGGGCCGGTGCGAGCCTCGCTAGCGGCCAGCAGCGGGGTCGAGCAACCCGCGGACGTGATCAAGTATCTGCTGGCCGGAGCCGACATCGTGCAATCCGCGTCGGCGCTGTTGCGTCACGGTCCCGAGTACGCCGGTGTACTGCTGGACGGATTGCGGGATTGGATGAGCCGCAAGGGATACGCGCACCTGGACGAGCTACGCGGGCTGCTCGCGGCGCCCGACTCGGAAGACCGGGCGGCACGTGAACGAGCGGACTACGTCGGAGCAGTCCAGGATGCTAACAGCCGGGCCTACGGCGTCTACTGACGTAGGAGAGTGCCGCCGATGCCACGGCACCCCGACCTGAAGTCCGGTAGCGATGCCCACCGGATCACCGGTGATTTGCTCGCTTGGGTGTCGCACTCCTTGCCGCGACACGCTCACCTTAGTTGTGTTGGTACCGGATGGTGTTTAAGTTAGCGATGTGCGTCATATGACGTTTCGATCATGGTGTGCGGTTGCCGCGCTCCCGGCCCGGGACTCGTGAGCGCCACGACGTCCACGAGCGGTGAACCCGTCACCATCCTTTCGGTAAGCGAAAGCTGGAATCTGCTGGCAAGTGTGGCGTTAGGGCGTGTCGTCACGAGTGGCCAGGGCCAGCCCGAGATCTTTCCAGTCAACTTCGTCGTCCAGCGCCGCACCGTGCTCTTTCGCACCGCGGAGGGCACCAAGTTGGTCAGCGCCGCAATAAACAATCGTGTTCTTTTCGAGGCCGACGACCACGATGCTGCCGAAGGTTGGAGCGTCATCGTGAAGGGCACGGCCCGCATGCTCCATACCGATGAGGAGATTGAAGAGGCCGAGCGGGCACAGCTGCTGCCATGGACTGCGACGTTGAAGCTTCATTGGGTTCGCGTTCTCCCGGTCTCGGTCACGGGTCGCCGTTTCCGGTTCGGTCCGGAACCCGACCGGGAATCCACATTCGCCTGATTCGCACCTTCCGGGAGCCGGTGCCTGTCTCGCTCGTAGCCGGCGGCCGTGCCAATATCCTGAGGACGGATCCAGCAGCATGTCGGGCGCGCCCAGAACCCATGTCTGCTTCTCGGTGATAGGTGTTACGACAGTGCAGCATCCAGACGCGGGTTGTCGGTGAGGTCGACGGTGACTTTCTGCATGGGCAACACGTAGCGGTGTCTTTGCGTGCACCGGGGCCGGTACGTCTGTTCGAACTGCCTAGGCGGTGCTGGCCGATGTCCGCAGTCGCGGCTTGAGCACGCCGAAGCCGTAGATCATGAGCGCTGCTTGGACCGCCAGGCCGATCGCGGCCGATACGACGTGCACCATCGGCGAGACGAGCCCATGCGCAGAACTGCTGCTACTCAACAAGATCTGGACGCTGCAGTCCTTACTGACCAACTACTTCTACCCCCAACAGAAGCTCGTCCTTAAAGTCCGCGACGGCGCGAAAATCACCAAGAAGCACGACACC
>NZ_JBKQTQ010000185.1:0-10507 GCF_052143115.1 Mycobacterium sp. | reverse complement strand
AGGAGGTGCTTGGTCAGGTGGTCCCGATCCAGCATCCCGTAGCCAAGCGTTCGCGCGGATAGCTCGCTGCCCATTCCCACCTTTCGAACAGTGTTCTAAATCGAACAGCGTTCAGATTGCCAAACCGCGGGGGTTGCCGTCAAGCCCTTCCTGAGACCTTCCAAAGGCTTGCTCGATGGGCCTGAAACAAGCCCTAGTTCAAAGAGAAACTGCCCGCTCTGTTCTGACGTCGTGTACAGATGTCAGGTATGCGAGGTTCTGCCAGAGTGTTCATGTCAGCGCCTGCGGCGGCGATCTGGGACCTCGTCTCTGACGTGACCAACACAGGAAGATTCTCGCCGGAGACGTTCGACGCCGAGTGGTTAGACGGAGCGAGCGGACCCGCCTTGGGAGCGAGGTTTCGTGGGCATGTGAAGCGAAATGAGATCGGACCCGTGTACTGGACTACATGCCGGGTCACCGCGTGCGAGCGTGGCCATGAGTTTGGCTTCGAGGTTCTTGTGGGGTCTGCTGCGGTGAACAATTGGCACTATCGATTCGTCCCGCAAGATGATGGGACAGAGGTGACGGAATCATTTTGGACTCCGGAACCGGTGCTAATGCGTCCGTTCGCTTTCGTGGGTGAACCTCGGCGTCGGCGCAACGTCCGCGACATAGCCACGACGCTCGAACGCATCAAGGCCGAGGTTGAAGGGCGCTAGCCGAAAAGAATTTGCAAGGGTCTGTCGCCGACTTAGTCGGTCCGTTCTGGCTGCTCTGAGATCGCGCGATAGACAGTCGCACGGCTGACCCCGAGTGTGGTTGCGATGGTGCTCGCGGACTCACCGCTGGCATGCATCCGCCGCGCCAGAGCGGATTTCCACTTGTCGAGAGCCTTTGGGCGACCGATTCGCCTGACCCCTGCCCCACGTGCCTCCCGTGTGGTTGTATGGCCTCTTCGTCCCGAACAGTCAACTTGGGCGTTTGCGCTCATTGACCGCGTTGGCCGCGCGGGAACTCCGCACGTCAGACCGTTGACGAGGTTGGCGAGCGACGAGCGTTGTCGAAACTACTGCGGACGCTCTGCGGACGGCGGAACGCCGCGCCAGAGTTTGGCGGAGAGAGCGGTCGCTGAGCCGTTCGAGGCGCAGCGAGGACTGAGAAGGGACACCCCTCCCCTCACGGGCCGTAGGACGAGTCAGTTGCGCTCAGGTAGCGGCCCGGCCGGCGTCGCGCGAGTGCGCTGGCGGCAATCTCCGTGCGCGGATGGCAGCCACGCACGCCGAATAACCGATGGAACGGATCCGCGGTGAGTTTGAGCTAGTCACGGATCGCCGCGATTGTCCACGCGGGTAGGAACGGTGCGCGGGTGAGAAAGTGATCGTCCTGGCCTATCTTGCGAAGCAGAACCTGTGTGCGGAGGATGCAGCACCCCATCCGCACCATGGCGAAGATCTCGTACCAACCGAGATCGACCAGCGGTCGACCAATCATCTCCTCAAACCGTCGGATGACCTGCTCGCGAGAGTCGAATCCCGGAAGCTCGGGATCAAGATCGAGCCCATTGACCTCCAGCATTTGGCGACGGGTGGCTAGCCACCACGCGAAGTCGGTCTCGGCCGGGCATAGGCACGCTTGCTCCCAGTCCAAGACCCCGACGATCTCGCCGCTGTCGTCAAAGATCGCATTGGACAGTCGAGCGTCGCCCCAACAGACCGTCAGCTCGGTTGGTTCTTCCGGTTGGTGGCTCACTAGCCAGTCGAACGCAGCTGACATGAGATCGGGAACATGGTTGTCGCTCCCCCATTTGACGTATTCGCGCCACCAGGCCAGTTCCGCGGTGTTCCCGACACCCGCAGGGCGCTCGAGCCATATAGCGGCGTTGATTGGAACGCGCTGCAGTCCTGCGAGTGTCTCAAGGAATGAGTCGTGAACCCGCCGCTGCACATTGGGTCCGGCGTCGTGCAACCACCCTCGTGTCGCATACGAGGTATCCGACGGCGTGTGACCAACGATCCGCGGCATCACCAGAAACTTCGACCCGATCCACGACTTGTCAGGTTCATAGAGAATTGGCGACGGAGTCGCGATCCCGTGTTCGTGAAGCAAGTCTTGCGTCAGGGTCTGTGCACCTAAGTCGTAGTTGGGGAAGATGCCTCCGCCGGCGGGCGGGATTCGGACGACGTACTCGGTTATGCGTCCGTTCAGTTCCGCCGCGAACACCAAACTTTCACTCGACCATCCCGCGGCGCGATTCGCCGCGCGAAGGTCGGACACAGCCGCCTTGCCCCCGAACTTGTGCTCGAACCACGATTCGAGTTGCCTTCGAGTATCGGGGAGGTCGCGTTGAGCTAGGGCGATGCCTGCCACAAGAGATAGATTTACACACAGCACATCAGATGTAAAGCAGGCAGACTTTACGTCTGTATGGAGTGGTGTAATACGATCGCGAGGTGACCCGACCCCCACCACTCGTCTTCGGAGACATCGAAGACGCGACCTTGCCGCTGGCCGTCCTCGTTCACGGCTTTCCGGACACGCCTAACACTTGGCGACACCTTGGACCCTTTCTGGTCGGACGCGGATACCGAGTCGTGGCACCTTGGCTTCCCGGATACGACGCTCCGGTGGCAAGTCCCGTCAGTGTCGGTACATACGTACGTCATCTCCTCGAGGTCCGTCGGACTTACCGGGCCGATGATCGCGCAATCCTCATCGGTCACGACTGGGGTGCGAACGCGGGATACGGAGCGGTTGCAACGGATCCCTCGGCATTTCGCCGTTTCGTCGCTCTTGCGGTTCCGCCGATAAGTGCCCTGGCCACCGGCATGTTTACCTATCGGCAGCTCAAGCGGTCCTTTTACATCTGGTTCATCCAGCAGGTCGACCTCGCCGACGCCGCGCTGGTTGCGCCGGGCTTCTGGGAGTCGCTGTGGGCAGACTGGTCGCCGGGGTACGACGCACGCGACGACGTGGCTGAGCTGCGTCGATACGTGACGGCGGACAACATCTCTAATGTCGTCTGTCCGTACCGTGCGTCGTTTAACACGCAGTTCGCCGATTCAGGCGCACAGGCCGAAGCGTTAGCGACAACTCAGCCGCCGCCGGTGCCGACGCTCTACCTGCACGGTTCCGACGATGGAGCCATCGGCGCTGAGCTGCTCGGCGACCTCACCGCACACTTACCCGCCGCCGGATCCGCCTACGAGATCGTCGACGGTGTCGGCCACTTCATGCATCTCGAGCAGCCCGAGATCATCGCGGACAAGATCGCCGGCTGGCTCGGGGGTTAGCCTGCTGCCGCGGCGGACCGTGGCAGCCGCCGTCGAGACGGATCGAGGCCGGCAGCATGACGCAGTTCGGCCAGGAATTGATCAGTGCTACCCCCGCCAATCATGTAGTGGCAGACGGCGATCCGCACGACTGCCGCGGAGGCGATCTCACTGATGTCGCCGGGGATGATGCGTGCAACGCGCTCCCGCATGATGGGCAACGCGCGCTTCATCTGATACAGCACGTGCTCGGGCTCGGTGTCGGCCAGCGAGCCCAGGGAGTACGAGCTCTGGAAATCCACGATGAACTGCAACGCAGCATCGAGCCGGTCGGGGCCGGTCAATCCTGCCATGGCAGCGGCGATGCCGGCGTCAAAATTGTCCTGCTCGTAGAGGCCGAACGCCTCCAGCAGCCCTTCCTTCGAACCGAAATACCGGTACAGGGTTGGACGCGAAACCTTGGCTTCAGCGGCAACGTCGGACAGCTGCAACTTCCGGCGTCCGTCGCGGGCGAGCACGACGAACGTGGCCGCGAGGATCCGTCGTCTCGTCGATGGCTCGACCTCGGCAGGTCGTTCAGAAGTCACCATCGAGCCCTTTACATATAGACAGTCAAATGTCACACTAACGGTGTCTCGCCCCGGTGTCCGGAAAAGTCATTGTGAGACACCGATGCATGCCAATGCTAAGGCTCGCGAGGCGGCGGTCGCGACCCCAAGGGCGGGCGTAACGGCATCTCAATGGGAGGTAGTCACCGATGACGGACCTCGTGGTCCGCAAGATCCCGTGGGACTTCGACGCGACGGTGCCCTTCATGTGGCAGCCCGCCAACCCGAATTTCGGCCTGTTCTGTAACGCCTTCACATTCATCGCGGTGCCGTTCGAGCGATACATCGTCAGCGCGGTCCGGAAATCGCAGGACCGCCTGAACGAGGACCCCGATGTCGCCTCGGAAGCCGAGGCGTTCCTGCGGCAGGAGGCACAGCACGCGGCAGCTCATCGCAAACACATGCTGGCGCTCGTGGATCGCTATCCCGAGCTGGAGCGTGTGTACGAGGACGCATGCAATGCCTACGACGAACTCGTCGACGAGCAGCCCATCGAGTTTCACGCGGCCTACATCGCCAACCTCGAGGCGACGTTCACACCGCTCTTCAAAGTCATTCTCGACAACCGTGATTCATTGTTCGGCGGCGGAGACCGGCGAGTCGCCTCGCTGATGATGTGGCACTTCGTCGAAGAGATCGAGCACCGCAGCTCGGGGCTCACCTTGTGCCGGCACATCAACCCCGACCCGTGGTACCGCGTCACGCAGGTCCGTCGCACGTTCCGCCACATCGGCACGCTGTCCGCGCGGATCGCAAAGACTTTTGACCAGACCATTCCGTACGAGGACCGCGGTGCCTCGGCGCAGGAATTGATGTCGAACTCACCGCTACTCAGCGAGTTCAAGTACCGCATTCCCGGCGGCAGCCGCCGGCTTGAGCGACGCAGCGGTCCGCCCAACATGTTCCATGCTGTGCCAACACGCCAGTTGGCAACCATGGTGTGGCGACTCGTGCTATCGCAGACTCCCAACCATGATCCTGCCGATCAGCCACTGCCAGGATGGGTCGATACCTGGATGCGCGCATACGAGGGGGGGACTGACATGACAGCGTTCTGGGGAGCCCCGCCTTCAGACACCGCAGAAAGGTGACCGCGTTGCTGTCAACGAACTACGGCAGTTTGGTACCCGAGGACGAACTCCTCACACACCAGATCGTGGACACCTTCGCCACGGTCAGCCAGTCCGATCCGTCGTGGACGGAGAAGATCTGGACGATTGCGCATGCGCGCGACAACTCCCTGCAGGTCGTGCTCGGGATCGGCAAGTACACCAATCGTGGCGTGTTCGATGGGGCTGCCGGCGTGTGCCTGGGCACAGAACAGTGGACGGTTCGTGCGGGGCGGCGGTTGTCGTTGGACCCAGCGAGCACCCACGTCGGTCCGATCCACTACTGCATCGAGGAGCCGCTGCGCTCAATACGAGTGAGCCTCGATGCCACCGAGCACTCCCCCATCGCATTCGACGTAGTGATGCGCGGCAGTTTCGATGCGGCGCTTGAAGATCCATGGCCGGACCGCAGCCCTGACGGGTTTCGGGTAACCCACAACGTGTTGCGCTACCACCAGATCGGCGTCGCATCCGGCTGGGCGGAAGTCGAAGGCGTGAGAACCGAAATCGACGCCGACGGCTGGATCTCGATCCGCGACCACTCGTGGGGACTCCGACCGGGTGTTGGCAAGCCGATACCGGGCTTGCCGCGCGGCGGCCGAAAGATCAAGCAAATGTTGATGGCGTGGCTCCCGATGACTCTGACTCGCGCCGACGGATCGGTGTACTCCCTGTTCGTCTTCTACCAAGAGGAGCGGGGTGACGGATTCACCGAGATCCGGTGCCAGGCAGAGCAACAGAATGCCGACGGGACCTCTGAACGCTTCGCTTCGGTCGAGCAAGACCTGCATTTTCGGGACGACAACCGCCGATTCACCCACGGAACGATCACCCTGATCGATTCCAGCGGGGCAAAGCGGCCACTGACGATCAATGCGGCTGGCCCGACCGGCTTTCACCTTGGCACGGCCGGGTACTACGGGTGGAATGACTGGGTGTACGGCCAATGGGTCGGCGACCTCAAGGTCGAAGGCAACCACATGACGGACTGCGACGACCCCAAGAACGCGCGAGAGTTGCACCAGCTTCGGGACCTCCTGGTGCGAGTGGAAGATCCGGTCGGCGGAGGGACAGGTCTGGGCAACGCCGAGACATTCGCGCTCGGCGCGTTCCCCGACCGCGGCCTCACCGCGGAGAACTCATTCCTGTAGTCCAAAGTCGAAATCGCTCGTGTGCCGGCACTTCGTCTCGCCGGCATTCAACACGTCAACGTAGGGACGCTGCACCTACGCAGGTTCGCTCTGCTGGTCGGCGAGCACTCGATAAACCGTCGCGCGGCTGACCCCAAGTGCGGCTGCGATTGTGCTCGCCGACTCGCCACCCGCGTGCATCCGCTGCGCTAGAGAAGCTTTCGACTTGTCGAGCACCTTGGGCCGCCCAATAGGCTGTCCGCGTGTTCTCCGGGCTTCACGCGCTGCCGCACGACGTTCCCGGCCAAGCTCCAGCTCAAGTTCTGCCAGGCTCGCCAGCACTCCGGCCACCATGCGCCCGGTTGGATTGGATGTATCGATTCCCTCGCGCAATGACCGGAGGACGATGTTCCGCTCGCCGAGTTCCCTGATCGTCATCATGACCTCCGCGGCGTTCCTGCCGAGCCGGTCGATACCCACCACAACAATCGCGTCACCTTCGCGGGCGTAATCCAGCAGCGCGGCAAGGCCCGGTCGCTGCTCCCGTGTCGAGGTTCCCGACAGCTTGTCGCTATAGACACGGTCTGGCTTGACGCCGGCTTCAGTGAGTGCGTCGAGCTGTTGGTCGAGCGATTGGTGGCCGGTACTCACTCGTGCGTATCCGAGCTGAGTGCCTGTGGTGGACGGTGCGGTCACGGTCGGCATGAAGTCCAGTATGTCTCAAAAGTCTCAGAAGTGCAAGTTATGCGACGATAGTTTTGAGGCGACTTTTGCGACAGACCGACATGGCCATTGTTGCGGTGCTGTGCTACTCATTCCACGTGTCTCACAACTTTAGATTCGAGACGTGCAGCTGGATGGTGTCGGTCCGGGGCTAGGACGGCGCTCCCCCAGGGGCGCGCGCCCGGCTCGGGCAGTGGGGACATCGCCATCGCCATCGGGGACGGCGCCGACGCCAGCCAGGATGACATTAAGCGGGCGTACCGGAAGCTGGACCGAGTCCAGCTTGGGGATTGCGTGGCGCGCCTCTCCGCGACGGCTATCACCATCGATATAATGTTACAAGGAGATTACGTCACCGCGGACGGAGGACCGACATGACGACCGACTTGGCCACCAGCTACCTCAACGTGAGTGCCATGCACGCTGGGGCGTTTGTGGTGGTGGCGCTCACGGTCTTCATCATCTTGGCGCGGGGGATCACCGGAACATGGCCATGGCATGACATCTGGTGACGGGTTAGAGCGGGAGATGTGGGGTTTGCATCTTGAGGGTTTCTCGGTGCGGGAGAACTTCCTGGTCGACATCCTGCCATCGTTCTAGGGGTCGAGTGTGCTTGTGACACCCAAGTTTTGCGGCATTCTCTGAGAACCGAGAACGTTAGTTTCGAGACATGGCGGCAGCGGTCGGAGTCACACGCGCATCACCACCAACACTCACGACGCCGGGGCCACCGTGACCCTGGCCCAAAGCCCCAGTGTCGATCGACCTCCGCTAGCCGATCAGATCGGATAGATCGGGACCGCTGGAAAATCAGCTGGTCCGGTGTGACCACGCCGCGACCGATGGTCTAAAGCTCCAGCCCGTCGCCATCGTCACTGAGAACGCGGCTGCGGTCGTGACTGATGATGCGTTGGTAGGCGGCTTCGCGGGCGCGTTCGGCGGCGGCGTGTTGGCGCCAGGCGTCCCGGCGATGTGCGCGGCGTTGATCGTTGCGCGCCAGCGCGTCTGCCACGATCGGGGGCAGATGGTGGCGGTCGGCGCGTTCGGCGTGGGCGTGCATGGTGAGCGGGCGGTCGTCGTTGGCCAGGATCATCCGCAAGGAGTGGGCGGCGGAGTATTTGTTGCCCCGGCGCATCTGGTGCACCTCGGCGGCGTCGAGCAGGTGGCCGTGCTCGTGGTCGGCTTCACCGGCCGCTCGGCGGTAGATGTAGACGTGGTTGCGTTCGCGGCCACGAGACATGGCGACGTATGCCATGGCGCGGCTGGCTGTTTCGCCGATGACGGCATGGCTGGTATCGGCGGTGACGCCTTGGGCGGAGTGCACGGTGGTGGCATAACCCAGGGTGATGTGGTGGCGCACGTAGTCGTTTTCGAAGACGGCGCGGGCTTGGTCGGTGAGCCGTTCGGCGGCGATGCGTCCGGTGGCGGCATCGAGGCCGGCCACCCGCCACCGGTTGCCGTTACGGACCTGGCCGACATGCGCGCCGCGCTGGTGACGGGGCCCGGGTCGCACATCCACAGCGGCATCGTTGCGGCGGCTGATGATGATGTCGCCCTTGCGGATTTCTTGATCGCGGTCTGCGTGCACGGCGGGGCCCTCGACGGTCAGCGCGTGGTGGAGGCGGTGGTTGAGCGCGTCGGCCAGTTCCCAGGTGTCGCAGATCAGCAGCGCGTCTTTGCCGGCGGCCCGGTCGGACAGGTAGGCGTCGTGGGCGTCGGCGGCCATGGCAATCTGATCGCCGGTGTGCAGCCGGTGGTGGGTGCGATACCAGCCGACCGCTTTACGCAGTCGGTTTCCGTGCCCGTCGCGCAGCGCCAGGGAGGCGACGCGTTCGTCGCGGTCGCGCAGCCGCCACACCTGCGAGAGGTGTTGTGTCCAGGGCAGCTCGGTACACAGTTGGGCGAACATGCCCCCGCGTGCCTTGACCGGGGCGAGCTGATGCTCATCGCCGACCAGGACTGTCTTGGCACCGGCCGCGGTGGTGGCGGTCAGCAGTTGGCGCAGCTCGTTGGTGCCGACCATGGCGGCTTCGTCAACGACCACCAGGGTGTGCGGGTTCAGCGCTAACTGGTTGTCCCGGAACATCTGGAGGGCTTTGGCGATCGTGTGGCCTTGGTCTCCAGCGCCCTCGCGCACGGCGACATCAACGGCCTTGCCGGTCGGCGCCAACACCAGCACCGTCCCGTCAAAGCGGCGGTGCGCGGCGCCGCGCAGCGCGCGCATCGAGGTGGTCTTGCCCGCGCCGGCCGGCGCGGACAGCGGTTGGACGAGCCAGGGTGAGCGGCCGATGTTTTGCACGGCGCGCTTTTGATCCGCCGACAGGTGCACGGTGTCGTCGTCGTTGATCCACAGCATGGCGCGGTCGTTGCGCGCGTCGATCAGATCGAGCACCGCGGCCTCTTCGTCGAGGATCGCGTCGAGGGTGAAGCGCTCATGGCCCTCGCGCTGATGCGCGGCGCGGGGCGCGGTCAACCGCACCCCGACCTCATCGACGGCAGTTTCGACCAGCTCGCGTGGGGTGCGCTCGGGGTCGACGGGTAGTTGCGCGCCGACGATCTCGACCAGGTCGGCGCGGGTGAACGCGGCCTTGTCGATCTTCTCCGCCGCGGCCGCGAGGCGCGCCCGATCCAACGGGCTGCGCGCTGCGGTGCGCCGCGCCGCGCGCGCGGCGTCGAACGCTGCGCGGTCCAGGCGCAGGCCGCGCGCATCGGCGCGCCACTGCTCCACCAGCGCGGCCCAGGCGAGTTCTTCGGGTTTGGCGGGGCGCGTTGCTTTCTGCGCGGCCGCCAGCTGCGCCGCGGTCAACGGACCGTCGACAACGTGCAGGTTGTCGGCTGCCCACTGCCGTAGCTGGGTGGAGCGCCGCGACCAGGCGGTGATCGTCTCCCTGGCGACGCCGGCCAATTCGGCCATCCCCGTGGATGAGTCGACCGGCGACCACTCCAGGCCCAGGGATTGGTGCAGTTCGCGGCGCAGAGTGGCCTGATAGATCACCCCGGCCGCTCTGGCTTCGTGATACAGCGACGTCCCGTCGATCGACACCATCACACCGTCGGCGCGGGCTTGGCGGTTGGGCACGATGACATGGGTGTGCAGGTGCGGGTCCCCGCACCGCGAGGTCTCGTGCTGGTAGGCGATCGCCACCAAGCCGGGCAGGCGCATCAGATCCTTCTCACCGGTGCGCGGGTTATGCACCCTCGTGTAGCCGGCATGCACGGCCAGGTATTCCATCGCCTCAGACAGCGCGGCGGTGTGCGCGTCGCCGATCGCCTTGGAGACCACGTCATCGGCGCGAAGTGCCCGGACCAGCGACACACTCTTGGGAGCGCAGAACGTCAGATCGAACCCGTGTACACCGCGCTGCCCAAAGCCGCGGCCCTGCGCACCGTTGGGAGCGATGCCGTCATCCAGCCAGCCGGCCACCAGCTCGGCATCGGCCTTGCCGCCCGCGCGCTGGGCATCGGTGAGGCCCACCGACCTGGCGACGGTGTGGGTGTCGCCGGCCAACAACCATGATGGGGTGCGGGTTTCGTGTTCGGAGTAGTACTCCCCCAACCCGCCGCCCGCACGTGCCACATCACGGCTGGCGGTCTGAGCGGCCCGGGCGGTGTCGATGTAGTAGTTGATCGACCACCGCTTGAGCTTGGAGATCGTCAACACCTGATCCACCCACCCACGGTGACTG